>NZ_LZIK01000039.1:0-769 GCF_001667105.1 Mycobacterium sp. 852002-51152_SCH6134967
ATGATGCGGTTATGACGTTGACCGCCGCGCCTTGTGGGGCTGAGGAGCTCTCGCCCGATGAGCGCCTGGGGGCGCAGTTCGCTGCGCTCGAGGAGTTGGCCGGTCAACGCAACGCCATCGATGGGCGCATCGTGGACATCGTGGCTGCGATCGAGCGTGAGCGGTCGTGGGGGGCCACCGGTGCGCGCTCGGTCAAAGCGCTGGTGGCCTGGAAGCTGGGCCTGTCTGATACCACCGCCAAGACGATCACCGCGATCGCCCAGCGCATCGAGGAGTTCCCCCGCTGCACCACCGAGTTACGGGAGGGCCGACTGTCGGCCGATCAGGTCGGGGTGATCGCCCAACACGCCGGCCCAGGCTCTGATGAGCACTACGCGCAGCTGGCCTCGGTGGCCACCGTCAGCCAACTGCGCTTTGCAGCCAAACTCGAACCGCGCCCCGAGCCCGAACGCCCCGCACCCGCCCCCGAACCCTCGCTGAGCAAAACCGTCGGCGAGCAGTCCACCACCTACCGCATCACCTTGCCCGCCCTGGAGGCCGCCAAGTTCGACGCCGCCCTGCAATCACACCGCGACGCGCTGATCAACGAACACATCAGCGACCATGGCCCCGACACCGACGGCGACACCCACGAACGCCGCGAGCGGCTCGGTGATCTGCGGCGCCAACCGCCGTTTCCCAGCCTCGGTGATGCGTTCCTGCGCCTGGTGGACACCGGCTGGGACACCGAAGCCACCCGGCGCCCCCACGGCCAGCACACCACCGTGAT
>NZ_LZIK01000040.1:0-5374 GCF_001667105.1 Mycobacterium sp. 852002-51152_SCH6134967
GCGCGTCTGAACCAGGCACCAGATGAGAAGAACCCAACCACCGCAAACGCGGCCCCACAACCATCACACTGAGTGCGCGTCTGCGCACGACACGCCGCGAGAATTCAGCACGTTCCGCACGCTCGCGCCCGCCGACGGTGCGTGGAGTGCGCACATTACGCGGCGTGTCGTCGACAGACCCGCACGCTCGCGGAAAACGGGGGTGAGCGCGTGGGGTAGGAATGGGGGGTGCCGGAACCTGCCGTACTACTGCTGTCCACCTCTGACACCGACCTCATCACCGCCCGGTCCAGCGGCGCCAATTACCGGTGGGCCAACCCGTCCCGGCTGGTCGACGGTGAACTCGGTGAACTGCTGAGCGGCGTGGACGTCGTGGTGGTGCGGATTCTCGGCGGCTACCGCGCGTGGCAGGACGGCATCGACGAGGTGGTGGCCACCGGCGTGCCCACCGTCGTCGTCAGCGGCGAACAGTCACCCGACGCGGAGTTGATGGGTCGCTCGACCACGCCCGCGGGGGTCGCGCTGCAGGCACACGTCTATCTCGCTCAGGGCGGCGTGACGAACCTGCGTCACCTGCACGCGTTCCTGTGCGACACCCTGCTGATGACCGGCTTCGGGTTCTCACCGCCCGAGAGCACACCGCTGTGGGGCGTCGTGCCCCGCGACGGCGGCGGCGACGGACCCACGGTCGCCGTGCTCTATTACCGCGCGCAACATCTCGCCGGCAACACCGCCTACGTCGACGCGCTGTGCGACGCGATCGAGGATGCCGGTGGCCGTGCGCTGCCCGTGTTCTGCGCGTCGCTGCGCACCGCCGACGCGGACCTGCTCGAACTGCTCGGGACGGCCGACGCGCTGATCACGACGGTGCTGGCGGCAGGCGGCGCCACCCCGTCGAGCGTGTCAGCCGGCGGCACGGATGACGCATGGAACGTCGCGCACCTCGCGGCGCTGGACGTTCCGATCCTGCAAGGGCTGTGCCTGACGAGCCCACGGGCGCAGTGGCAGAACAACGACGACGGGCTCTCACCGCTGGACGTCGCTACCCAGGTCGCCGTGCCGGAGTTCGACGGGCGCATCATCACGGTTCCGTTCTCGTTCAAGGAGATCGACGACGAGGGCCTCACCTCGTACGTGCCCGATCGTGAACGATGCGCCCGGGTCGCCGGGCTGGCCGTCCGTCATGCGCGGTTGCGTGCAATCCCAGTGCAGGACAAGCGGATCGCGGTGGTGTTCTCCGCCTACCCGACCAAGCACGCCCGCATCGGCAACGCCGTCGGGCTCGACACGCCGGCCAGCGCGATCGCGCTGCTGCGCGCGATGCGCGAGCACGGCTACCGGATCGGCGACGGTGACGGCGACCTCGACACCATCATCGCCTCCGGTGACGGCGACGCACTCATCCACAATCTGATCGAACGCGGCGGCCAGGACCCCGACTGGCTTACCGAAGGTCAAGTCGAGGGGAACCCGATCCGGGTGTCGGCCAAGGAGTATCGCGACTGGTTCGCCACACTGCCTGCCGAGCTCACCGACGCGATCGTCGAACACTGGGGTCCGCCGCCAGGAGAGATGTTCGTCGACCGCAGCGCCGACCCCGACGGTGAGATCGTCATCGCGGCCCTGCAGGCGGGCAACGTCGTGCTGATGGTGCAGCCGCCGCGCGGCTTCGGTGAGAACCCAGTCGCGATCTATCACGATCCGGATCTGCCGCCGAGCCACCACTATCTGGCTGCGTATCGGTGGATCGAGTCGGTGTTCGCCGCCGATGCGGTCGTGCACCTCGGCAAGCACGGCAACCTGGAGTGGCTGCCGGGAAAGACGCTGGGCATGTCGGCGGCCTGCGGATCCGACGCCGCGCTGGGCAATCTGCCGCTGATCTACCCGTTCCTGGTCAACGATCCCGGTGAGGGCACCCAAGCCAAGCGTCGCGCCCACGCCACGCTCGTCGACCATCTGATCCCGCCCATGGCACGCGCCGAAACCTACGGTGACATCGCGCGTTTGGAGCAGCTGCTCGATGAGCACGCCAACGTGTCGGCGCTTGACCCCGGCAAGCTGCCCGCGATCCGTCAGCAGATCTGGACGCTGATGCGCGCCGCGAAGATGGACCACGATCTCGGTCTCGAGGAAAGGCCCGAAGAGGACTCGTTCGACGACATGCTCCTGCACGTCGACGGCTGGCTCTGCGAGATCAAAGACGTCCAGATCCGCGACGGGTTGCACATCCTCGGCCAAACACCAAGCGGCGAAGACGAACTGGACCTGGTGCTCGCGGTGCTGCGGGCACGCCAACTCTTCGGCGGCGAGCAGACGGTGCCGGGCCTTCGCCAAGCGCTCGGCCTCGCCGAGGACGGCAACGACGAACGCGCCGCCGTCGACGCCGCCGAAGCACAAGCCCGGAAACTGGTCGCTGCGCTGCAGGATTCGGGGTGGAACCCCGAGGTGGTCGACACGCTGACCGACAACGCCGACGCCGCCGCGGTGCTTCGGTTCGCCGCCACCGAAGTGGTGCCGCGGCTCGCGGGCACGGCGGAGGAGATCACCCAGATCCTTCGCGCGCTCGACGGTCGCTTCATCGCCGCCGGCCCGTCGGGATCGCCGCTGCGGGGGCTGGTCAACGTGCTGCCCACCGGGCGGAACTTCTACTCGGTCGACCCCAAGGCGGTGCCGTCACGGCTGGCCTGGGAAACCGGTGTGGCGATGGCCGATTCGCTGCTGGATCGGTACCGCAAGGACTACGGCGACTGGCCGCGCTCGGTTGGCCTGTCGGTGTGGGGCACATCGGCGATGCGCACCTCCGGCGACGACATCGCGGAGGTGCTCGCCCTGCTGGGTGTGCGACCCGTGTGGGACGAGGCGTCGCGGCGAGTCGTCGATCTCGAACCGATCGCGCTGGCTGACCTCGGACGGCCTCGCATCGACGTCACCGTGCGCATCTCCGGTTTCTTCCGGGACGCCTTCCCACACGTCGTCACGATGCTCGACGACGCCGTGGCGCTCGTCGCCGGCCTCGACGAACCGGCCGAGGACAACTACGTCCGTGCGCACGCCCAGGCCGACCTGACCGAGCACGGCGACGAGCGTCGCTCCACCACTAGGATTTTCGGCTCGAAACCGGGCACATACGGTGCCGGGCTGCTGCAGCTGATCGACAGCCGCAACTGGCGCGACGACGCCGACCTCGCCGAGGTGTACACGGCGTGGGGCGGATTCGCCTACGGCCGCGGTCTGGACGGCGCACTGGCCGCCGACGACATGAGCCGGCAGTACCGCCGAATCGCGGTGGCGGCCAAGAACACCGACACCCGCGAACACGACATCGCCGACTCCGACGACTACTTCCAGTACCACGGCGGCATGATCGCCACCGTTCGTGCACTGACCGGGAAGGACCCCGCCGCCTACATCGGCGACAACACCCGCCCCGATGCCGTGCGAACCCGCACCCTGTCCGAAGAGACCACCCGGGTGTTCCGCGCCCGCGTGGTCAACCCGCGTTGGATCAACGCGATGCGCAGGCATGGTTACAAGGGTGCGTTCGAGATGGCCGCTACGGTCGACTACCTGTTCGGTTACGACGCCACGGCAGGCGTGATGGCCGACTGGATGTATGAGCGGCTGTCGGCGGAATACGTGCTCGACGACGAGAACCGCAAGTTCATGACCGAGTCCAATCCGTGGGCCCTGCACGGTATGGCCGAACGGTTGCTGGAGGCCGCCGACCGCGGAATGTGGGCGGCCCCGGAGCAGGCGACGCTCGACGGTTTGCGCAAGGTGCTGCTCGAGACCGAAGGCGACCTGGAGGGCTAGGTTGGGGAGGTGTCTGCCACCTTCGCCGATGTCGCCAAGTCCGAGTACATCCTGCTGACCACGTTCACCAAGGACGGCAGGCCCAAGCCGACACCGATCTGGGCGGTGCCCGAGGGCGACGGGCTGATCGCCATCACGCAGGAGTCCTCGTGGAAGGTCAAGCGGATCCGCAACACCGCGCGGGTGACCATCGCGCCGTGCGACATGCGCGGCAACCCCAAGGGGGAGGCGGTCGAAGCCGTCGCCGCGGTTCTCGACAAGTCCGCCAACGGCGCGACCTACGACGCGATCGGCAAACGCTACGGTCTGCTGGGCAAGACGTTCAACGTTTTCTCGAAGCTGCGCGGGGGAATGAAGAACAACGTGACCATCGAGATCAAGCCGGGTTGACCATGGCCGACACCTTCGACGACGTCGCCCGCTCGAAGTACATCCTGCTGACCACGTTCACCAAGGACGGCAGGCCCAAGCCCACCCCGATCTGGGGTGCCCCCGAGGACGACAAGCTGCTCGTCATCACCGATGACGGGTCGTGGAAGACCAAGCGCATCAACAACACCCCGCGGGTGACGATTCAAAAGTCCACGGCGCTGGGCAAGCCGAAAGGCGACCCGGTCGAAGCGGTCGCCCGGGTGCTGCCCAAACAGGAGACCCGCCGCGTCTTCGACAAGGTCACCCGGCGCTACTGGTGGCATGCGTGGTGGTGGATCCCGCAGGCGCTCATCCGCGGTGGCATCGACAAGATCCACATCGGCATCGAGATCAAGCCCGCGGTCAACCCCGCGGGGTAGCCGTCAGGTGTTCGCCGAAGAACTCGAATACCCGCGCCCAGGCGTCGCTGGCCGCCGCCTCGTTGTAGCCGAAACCGGTGATCCGCAACAGCGGCTGCCCCGGCAACTTGTTCGCGAAGCTGTGCCCGGCATCCGGATACACCTTGATGTCGGCGGGAATCTGCTTGTCCGCAACGACTTTTCGTAACCGGTCCGCCGCTCCGATGCCGATCGGGTCGCGGCGGCCGAAGCTGGCGACGATCGGGCACGCCCCGGTCAACGTCTCGTCGAGTCGGCGGGGCAGCGGGGTGCCGTAGAACGGTGCGGACGCGCCGAACCCCTTCGGCGACATCACCAGCGCGAACTGCCCACCCATGCAGAATCCGGCGATGCCGACGGCGCCCGTGCACTCGGAAAGGCCCAGCACATGGTCGCGGGCGGCGAGGATGTCGTCGAGCGCGCGACCCCGCTTGCTGAGCAGTTCGCGAAACACCCGGGTGATGCATCTGGCCCGGCCACCGCGCGAGTACAGGTCGGGAGTGATGGCGATGTAGCCCGCCTCGGCGATGCGCGCCGATATCGCCGCGTTGTCCGGTCCGTAGCCGATCGCGTCGTGCACGACCACGATCGCCGGCCACGGGCCTTCGCCGGCCGGCGTCGAGAGCAGCGCGTCGATGGGACCGCCCGGCGTATCGATCTTGATCGTGGCCACGAGTTTCTCCTATGTCAAGCCGCTGCCGCTTGGCAAGGCTTTTGACGATTGTTGTGGTCGGTGTGCAGGTGGCCGTAGA
>NZ_LZIK01000041.1:0-84369 GCF_001667105.1 Mycobacterium sp. 852002-51152_SCH6134967
CGCGGCACAAGAGATTTCAGTTCCACGCTGCAACTCGTCGCGGGCCGCTACGACGTCCTGTGCGATCCGCAGAACGCCGAGCGCGGACGGGATCTGCTGGCGCGCTTGACCATCTGAGGTCCGCGCGCGATCGGTAGCAGAGGCACCATCACCGGTACGGCGTATGCGCAGTTCGCGATTGCGTAACGGTGTGCGACGCGCGCCGTCGAGGTGTTGCAAACCACATGCTTGTGGCAATACGGTTTGCGCGCGGGAGATTCCCGTCGGTGACATCACGCGGACGGAGGCGGGTGGTGCGCTTCCCCAGCATGCGCGGCGGCCCACGACGGATGGGTGCTGCGGCGATTGCTGCGCTGACGACGGCGTCAACGCTGACGGCGTGTGGTTCCGACAGCGGCGGCATCGTCATCAACTACTACACGCCCGCCAACGAAGCGCAGACCTTCACCGCCGTCGCCGAGCGGTGTAACGAACAGCTCGGCGGCCGCTTCCGAATCCAACAGATCAGCCTGCCCAAGAGCGCCGACGATCAACGGCTCCAACTCGCGCGGCGGCTGACCGGAAACGACAGAAGCCTCGACGTCATGGCCCTCGACGTGGTGTGGACCGCCGAATTCGCCGAAGCCGGTTGGGCGTTGCCGCTCTCTGACGATCCAGCCGGCCAAGCCGAAGCCGATGCGAGGGCCAATACGTTGCCGGGCCCGCTGGAAACGGCCATGTGGCAGGACAAGCTGTACGCCGCGCCGATCACCACCAACACCCAATTGCTTTGGTACCGAGCCGATCTGATGGCGCAGCCACCAACAACATGGGACGACATGGTGGCCGAGGCGACGCGGTTGCACGCCGCGGGTGAGCCGAGCTGGATTGCGGTACAAGGAAAGCAGTACGAAGGCCTGGTCGTGTGGTTCAACACCCTGCTCGAAAGCGCGGGCGGTCAAGTGCTTTCCGACGACGGCAAAACCGTCACGTTGACCGACACACCCGAACACCGGGCCGCCACCGTCAAGGCGCTGCAGATCATCCGCAACGTCGCCACCGCACCAGGCGCGGACCCGTCGGTGACTCAGACCGACGAGACCACCGCACGGCTGGCACTCGAACAGGGCAAGGCGGCGCTCGAGGTGAACTGGCCCTACGTGCTGCCGTCGCTGCTCGAGAACGCGATCAAGGGCGGGGTGTCGTTCCTGCCGCTGGACGAAGACCCCTCGCTGGCCGGCAGCATCAACGACGTCGGCACGTTCTCGCCCAGCGACGAACAGTTCGAGACCGCCTTCGAGGCGAGCAGAAAGGTCCTTGGGTTCGCCCTGTATCCGGGCGTGCGACCGGGCGAGGCGGCAAGGGTCACCATCGGCGGCCTCAACCTCGCCGTGGCGAAGACGACGCAGCACAAGGCCGAGGCGTTCGAAGCCATCCGATGCCTGCGCGACGTGGAAAATCAGCGGTACACCTCCGTCGAAGGCGGGCTGCCCGCGGTGCGCACGTCGCTGTACAGCGATCCGGCGTTCCAGGTGAAATATCCGCAGCACGAGATCATCCGCGAACAGCTCACCAACGCCGCGGTGCGTCCCGCCACACCCCAGTACCAAGCGGTTTCCACCCGCATCTCCACCACGCTGGCTCCGATCACCGACATCGACCCGGAGCGCACCGCCGACGAGCTCACCGAGCAGGTGCAGAAGGCCATCGACGGTAAGGGGCTGATCCCGTGACCGCCCCACCGGCGACCGCGACCGCACCGGTGCCGAGCGCGACCGGCAGCGACGACACTCGCTCGGAACGGAAGCTGGCATTCCTGCTCATCGCGCCGGCCGTCGTGTTGATGCTCGCGGTGACCGGCTACCCGATCGCTTACGCGGTGTGGCTGAGCCTGCAGCGCAACAACATGGCCGCACCCGACGACACCGAGTTCATCGGGTTGGAGAACTACGTCACCATTCTCACCGACCAGTACTGGTGGACAGCCTTTTTCGTCACGCTCGGTATCACCGTCGTCTCGGTGGCCATCGAATTCGTCCTCGGCATGGCGCTGGCACTGGTGATGCACCGAACCATCTTCGGCAAGGGCGTCGTGCGAACGGCCATCCTCATCCCGTATGGCATCGTCACGGTCGCCGCGTCCTACAGCTGGTACTACGCGTGGACACCGGGCACGGGATACCTGGCGAACCTGCTGCCCGAGGGCAGTGCCCCACTGACCGAACAGCTTCCGTCGCTGGCGATCGTGGTGCTCGCCGAGGTGTGGAAGACGACGCCGTTCATGGCGCTGCTGCTGTTGGCCGGATTGGCGCTGGTGCCACAGGATCTGCTCAACGCCGCCCAGGTCGACGGTGCAGGCGCCTGGAAGCGGCTGACCAAGGTGATCCTGCCGCTGATCAAGCCGGCGATCCTGGTGGCGCTGCTGTTCCGCACCCTCGACGCCTTCCGGATCTTCGACAACATCTACATCCTCACCGGCGGGGCCAACAACACGGGCTCGGTGTCGATTTTGGGATACGACAACCTGTTCAAGGCGTTCAATGTGGGCCTCGGCTCGGCGATCAGCGTGCTGATCTTTCTGTGCGTGGCGATCATCGCGTTCATTTACATCAAGATCTTCGGTGCCGCGGCGCCGGGGTCCGCCGAGGAGAATCGCTGATGGCTGAGCGGGTCGGTGCGTCGCGGGTGACGGGTTGGACGATCGTCAACGCGCTGGTTATCGTCTACGCGCTCTTCCCGGTGCTGTGGATCCTGTCGCTGTCGCTCAAGCCAACCTCAAGTGTCAAGGACGGCAAGCTGATTCCCGCCGAGATCACCTTCGACAACTACAAGGCGATATTCCAGGGCAACATCTTCACCTCGGCGCTGATCAACTCGATCGGTATCGGCCTGATCACCACGGCCATCGCGGTGGTGATCGGTGGGATGGCTGCGTACGCGGTGGCGCGCCTCGACTTCCCCGGCAAGAAGCTGCTGATCGGCGTCTCCCTGCTGATCGCGATGTTCCCCCATATCTCGCTCGTCACACCGCTTTTCAACATCGAACGCGCGGTCGGCCTCTTCGACACCTGGCCCGGCCTGATCATCCCGTACATCACCTTCGCGCTGCCGCTGGCGATCTACACGCTATCGGCGTTCTTCCGGGAGATCCCATGGGATCTGGAGAAGGCGGCCAAGATGGACGGTGCGACACCCGCGCAGGCGTTCCGCAAGGTCATCGCCCCGCTCGCCGCGCCGGGCATCGTCACCGCCGCGATCTTGGTGTTCATCTTCGCCTGGAACGACCTACTTCTCGCGCTGTCGCTGACCGCCACCGAACGCGCGATCACCGCGCCGGTGGCGATCGCGAACTTCACCGGCAGTTCGCAGTTCGAGGAGCCGACCGGATCGATCGCGGCGGGCGCGATGGTCATCACCATCCCGATCATCATCTTTGTGCTCATCTTCCAACGACGGATCGTCGCCGGACTGACATCCGGCGCGGTGAAGGGGTAGTTCCATGGCCGAAATTGTGTTGGACCGGGTGACGAAGAGTTACCCCAACGGCGCGACGGCCGTCCACGAATTGTCGATGACGATCGCCGACGGCGAGTTCATCATCCTCGTCGGCCCTTCGGGATGCGGAAAGTCGACCACGCTCAACATGATTGCGGGGCTGGAGGACATCACCTCCGGTGAACTGCGCATCGGTGGCGAGCGCGTCAACGAGAAGGCACCCAAGGACCGTGACATCGCGATGGTCTTCCAGTCCTACGCTTTGTACCCCCACATGAGCGTTCGGCAGAACATCGCGTTTCCTCTCACGCTGGCCAAGCTGAAGAAGGACGAGATCGCCCGCAAGGTCGACGAAGCCGCGAAAATCCTTGACCTGAGCGAGCTTCTGGACCGCAAACCGGGGCAGCTGTCCGGCGGTCAGCGGCAACGCGTCGCGATGGGCCGCGCGATCGTGCGTGATCCCAAGGCCTTCCTGATGGACGAGCCGCTGTCGAACCTCGACGCCAAGCTCCGTGTGCAGATGCGCGCGGAGATCGCCCGCCTGCAGGACCGGCTGGGCACGACCACCGTCTACGTCACCCACGACCAGACCGAGGCGATGACACTGGGCGATCGCGTGGTGGTGCTGCTTGCCGGGGTGGCCCAGCAGATCGGAACGCCCGAGGACCTCTACAACCGCCCGACGAACCTGTTCGTCGCCGGTTTCATCGGTTCGCCTGCGATGAACTTCTTCAGCGCGACGATCACCGACGTCGGCGTCCGGCTGCCCTTCGGCGAGGTCACCCTCACCCAGGAGAATTACGACCTGCTGGCCCGGCGCAACGCGCCGAGAAACGTGATCGTCGGCGTCCGGCCCGAGCATTTCGAGGACGCCGCGGTGCTCGACGGATATGCGCGCATCCGCGCACTGACCTTCGACGTGACGGTTGACATGGTCGAGTCGCTGGGCGCCGACAAGTATCTCCACTTCAAAACCGAAGGCGCCGGGGCGCATTCGGCGCAGCTCGCCGAGCTGGCCGCCGAGTCAGGCGTCGGCGAGAACGAGTTCGTGGCACGGGTTTCGGTCGATTCGACCGCCAGACAAGGCGACACGATCCAGTTGGCGTTCGACACGTCGAAGCTGGTGGTCTTCGACCCCGAGACAGGCAACAACCTCAGCCTGCCCGAGGCCGATGCGCCTGCCGATTCACCCGCGGGTTCAGCCGCGCCGCCGGCCGAGTGATCGACGTCCCCGCGAAGGTCCGCACCCACCTGCGTGAGCATTTCGCCGGGCAGGGCATCGATTCCGAGCCCGCCGAGGCCAGCGTCACGTTCCTTGGCACCGAGACCATCGGCGTGCTGCGCTTCGGGCCGGGCCCCGACGGAGTCATCCACTATGTGTCGCTGGGCTGTTCGCGTCATCCGATGTTCGACCCGACCGAGATGGTCACCGACGTCGTGCACGGTCCTCGCGCGGAGGTGATTGTCGCCCTTCGCGGACCCTCGCCGCGGGGACTGCACCGGTCGATCGCGATCGTGGCCGCCGCGCCCGCGGTGGAAGGGCTCGTCCTGGCGCCCGATGCATTGATCGACCTCGAGACACCGCTGTGGGAGAACACACCGTTCACCGCGTTCCTGTTGAGCGACAGCGAAATCGACGACGTTCCGTTGGCCGACCCGCTTGAGCCGGTGAAGGTGTTGGCCGCCACGCCGATCACCGCGACCGAAGCCGCGTGGGTGCGCCTCAAGGGCGCCGACGCGATGCGCGAGGCGTGGCAGCAGGACGGCGTCGACGTGCTCGACCCGGCACGTCGGGCGGCCAAGCCGAGCTGAGTTGAAGCCAGCGCAAGCAGTCGCGAAATTGCGTTCCAGCAGAAGAAGGTCGAGTACGGGCCTGCTGGAACGCCATTTCGCGCAAAATCAGAGCCAGTTGTTACTACGGAACGTGCGATACAGCAGCGTGCATACCGTTGCCATCAACAACAGAACCGCGGGGTAGCCCCACGACCAGTCCAGTTCAGGCATGTGGTCGAAGTTCATGCCGTAAACACCCGCGATGGCCGTCGGTACCGCGGCGATGGCCACCCACGCCGAGATCTTGCGCATGTCGGTGTTCTGTTGCATCGCAACCTTGCCGAGTGCGGCCTGCACCAACGACGTCAGCATCTCGTCGAAGCTGGCGATGCGGTCCGAGGCCTTGGTGTTGTGGTCGAACACGTCGCCCATATAACGACGCACCTCGACTGAGACGAGGTCGTCGTGATCGGACAGCAGTCGTTGCAACGCCAGCGTGAGCGGGCTGACCGACCGGCGTAGCTCGACGACCTCCCGCTTGAGCAAATAGATGTATTCGACGTTGGTCTGGCGATTCGGCGAGAAGATCTCTTCCTGCATCGCGTCGACGTCGGCTTCGACGAGTTCGGTGACCTCGAGATAGCCGTCGACGACATGGTCGGCGATCGCATGCATGACGGCGTAGGGCCCCAATTCGGCCAGACCGGGGGAGGCGTCGAGGCGGTGACGTACGCTCGCCAGTCCGCTGTGGTCTCCGTGGCGCACGGTCACCACGAAATTCGCGCCGGCGAAAATCATGATCTCGCCGGTCTCCACGATGTCGCGCGCGTTGGCTACCGATTCGTGCTCCACGTAGTTGACGGTCTTGAGCACCAGGAACAGGGTGTCGTCGTAGCGCTCCAGTTTGGGCCGCTGATGAGCATGAACGGCGTCCTCAACCGCCAGCTCGTGCAGGCCGAACACCTCGGCCACCGACTGCATCTGGGCCTCGTCGGGTTCGTGCAACCCGATCCAGACGAACGCCTTCTTGCCGTCGCGCTCCACTTCGCGCACCTCGTCCAGTGCCGCCGCGGTGGAATATGTGCCCGCCAGCCGGGTGCCCTGACAATAGATGCCGCAGTCGACGGTGACGTTGGTCACCGGTGCGTGGCCGTCGGCGCCGATAGCTGGCGTGGACGCTTGACGGGTCGGGCGAAATGAGGGCACTGGGTCGCTCCCCCCGGGCGGACGGGGCCCAGGTATTGGGCCGTGGTAGATGCTACGCGGCTGGGCGCGTCGGCTGCCTGCTAGTTTCGTTCCCGACGCAATCCGCCCGCGGTGCGGGCAACGTACATCTGTCCAAGGAGCATCTGACGTGAGCACAACTCCCCTCAAGGTCGCAGTCACCGGTGCCGCCGGCCAGATCGGCTACAGCTTGCTGTTCCGCCTCGCGAGCGGGTCACTGCTTGGCCCCGACCGGCCGATCGAACTGCGGCTCCTCGAGATCGAGCCGGCCCTCAAGGCGCTCGAGGGTGTGGTGATGGAGCTCGACGACTGCGCGTTCCCGCTTCTTGCCGGCGTTCAGATCGGCGCCGACGCGAACAAGATCTTCGACGGTGCGAACCTGGCGCTGCTCGTCGGCGCCCGCCCCCGCGGCCCGGGCATGGAGCGCAGTGACCTGCTCGAGGCCAACGGCGCGATCTTCACCGCCCAGGGCAAGGCGCTCAACGAGGTCGCCGCCGACGACGTGCGCATCGGGGTGACCGGCAACCCCGCCAACACCAACGCGCTCATCGCGATGTCCAACGCCCCCGACATCCCGCGTGAGCGGTTCTCGGCGCTGACCCGCCTCGACCACAACCGGGCGATCAGCCAGCTGGCCCGCAAGACCGGCGCCAAGGTCACCGATATCAAGAAGATGACGATCTGGGGCAACCACTCGGCCACCCAGTACCCCGACGTCTTCCACGCCGAGGTCGGCGGCCGCAACGCCGCCGAGGTGGTCAACGACCAGAACTGGATCGAGAACGACTTCATTCCGACCGTCGCCAAGCGCGGTGCGGCGATCATCGACGCCCGCGGTGCCTCCTCGGCGGCGTCGGCCGCCTCGGCGACCGTCGACGCGGCCCGGGACTGGCTGCTGGGCACGCCCGCCGACGACTGGGTGTCGATGGCGGTGTACTCCGACGGTTCCTACGGAGTGCCGGAGGGCCTGATCTCGTCGTTCCCGGTAACGACGAAGGACGGCGACTGGTCGATCGTGCAGGGCCTGGACATCGACGATTTCTCCCGCAGCCGCATCGACAAGACGACGGCCGAGCTCGCCGACGAGCGCAAAGCGGTCACCGATCTCGGCCTGATTTGAGGCAGCGGGCGATTAGGTTACCTACCAGTTCGTCGTTAACCTGGGCGCCGTGTCGCAAGCGGTGAGAGACCTTCCATTGACCGGATCCAACATCGTCCTCAGCGATGAGGAGATCTTCGCGGCCCACGTAGGCGGCAAGCTCTCGGTAGCGCTGAACGCGGCCCTCGACACCGAACGGGCGTTGTCCGTCGCCTACACGCCGGGCGTGGCCCAGGTCAGCCGTGCCATCGCCGCCGACCACACGCTGGCCGCCCGCTACACGTGGGCGAGCCGAATGGTGGCGGTGGTCAGCGACGGCAGCGCGGTGCTGGGGCTCGGTGACATCGGCCCGGCGGCGTCGCTGCCGGTGATGGAGGGCAAGAGCGCGTTGTTCAAGGCGTTCGCCGACCTGGACTCGATCCCGATCGTGCTCGACACCAAGGACACCGACGAGATCGTCGAGACCCTGGTCCGGCTGCGTCCGACGTTCGGGGCCGTCAACCTCGAAGACATCTCGGCCCCGCGATGTTTCGAGATCGAGCGGCGCCTGGTCGAGGCGCTGGACTGCCCGGTCATGCATGACGATCAGCACGGCACCGCGATCGTCGTGCTGGCCGCCCTGCTGGGTGCGGCCAAGGTCGTCGATCGCGAGATCGCCTCGCTTCGGGTCGTGGTCTCCGGCTGCGGCGCGGCAGGCATCGCGTGCGCGAAGATCCTGATGGCGGCGGGCGTCAGCGACATCACGCTGCTCGATTCGCAGGGCATCGTGCACAAGGGTCGCCAGAACCTCAACTCCTACAAGGCCGACCTGGCCGAGTCGACCAACCCGCGCGGGCTGACCGGCGGGCTCGCCGAAGCGCTCGAGGGCGCTGACGTGTTCCTGGGGCTGTCCGCCGGCGTGGTGCCCGTCGACCTGGTCGCCTCGATGGCGCCGAACTCGATCGTGTTCGCGCTGTCGAATCCGGATCCGGAAATCCACCCCGACGACGCGAGCCGGTACGCGGCCGTCGTCGCCACCGGGCGCAGCGACTTTCCGAACCAGATCAACAACGTGCTCGCCTTCCCGGGCGTGTTCCGCGGTGCGCTCGACGCCGGTGCGCGCCGTATCACCGAGCGGATGAAGGTGGCCGCCGCCGAAGCGATCTTCTCGGTCGTCGGGACCGACCTCGAACCCGATCGCATTGTGCCGAGCGTGCTCGACCCCCGGGTCGCCCCCGCGGTCGCACAGGCGGTCGCCAGTGCGTCCCGCGACGCGTCGGGAGGCTAGACGCAGGTGGGCCGGCGGCTGGCGCTGGCGCTCGTCGCGGTGATCGTGGCGAGCACCGCAGCGTGCGGCGAGGACACCGAGCGGCCGTCGATAGCCGTCGGCGCCACACCCGATCCGGAGTCGACGTTGAGCGCCCACCTCTATGCCGCCGCGCTGCGCTCGTACGGCAACCCCGCTCACGTCAAGATCGAGGACGACCCGCTGACCGGGCTGGACACCGGGGCCGTCCGCGTCGTGCCCGGGCTCACCGGACGGTTGCTGGACCGGTTCAATCCCGAGTCGGCGGCACGGGCGCCGACGCAGGTGTACCGCGAGATGGTCTCCGCGCTGCCCGAAGGCGTCGCGGCGGGGGACTACACCACGTCGGCGGAGGACAAGCCCGCCCTAGCGGTCACCGAGGCGACCGCCGGAAAGTGGGACGGGCGCGACGTCACCGCCGCGGTGCGCAACTGCGACGGGCTGACCATCGCCGCGGTCGCCGACGCACCCCGTCCGGAGACGATCGGCACGTGCGAACCCAACGTGACTGAATTCCCCGACAGCGACGCGGCTTTCGATGCTGTTCGCTCCGGCCGGTTCCCCGCCGCGTGGACGACGACCGCGGCTCCCGGCATCCCGCCCGAACTGGTGATGCTGTCGGACCGTACGTCGCTGATCCGCGCGGAGAACCTGGTGCCGCTGTCTCGCCGCAACGGGCTCAACGAGTCACAGGTGCTCGCGCTCAACGAGGTCGCAGGCGTGCTGGACACCGCGGCGTTGGCCGAGATGCGCGCCGAGGTCGCCGACGGCGCGGATCCAGGCCACGTGGCCGACGCGTTCCTGGCCGAACACCCCCTCGGCGACTCGTAGACGTTCGAGAGCGCCGCAGCCTCAGTGGCTGTTGGGCACGAGACGCTTCATCACCGACAGGAACAGGCGCTGATAGCCCGAACCGGTGAGCCGCACGATCGCGTCGAGTATCTTCGCGTCGGCCCCGACCAACACCCGCGCCCGGTCCTTGCGGACACCGTCGAGGATGATTTTCGCGGCCTCCTCGGGCGTGGTCCGTGTCAGCCTGGTGTCGAACGTTTTGGTCAGGCCCTCGCGGTCGACGCCCTCAGCGGCCGTCGAGTTGCGCATGATCGCGGTCTTGATCCCGCCCGGGTGGATGGTGGTGACCTTGACCGGATGGCCCGCGGCCTGCATCTCCTGGCGCAGCGCCTCGGTGAACCCGCGGACCGCGAACTTCGCCGAGTTGTATGCCGCCTGACCCGGAACCGAGAAGATGCCGAACAGGCTCGACACGTTGACGACGTGCCCGTCGCCCGACGCGATCAGATGCGGCAGGAACGCTTTCGTGCCGTTGACGACGCCCCAGAAGTCGACGTCCATCACCCGTTCGATGTCCTTGTACGGCGTCACCTCGACATCGCCGACATACGCGATGCCTGCGTTGTTGTAGATCTGGTTGACCTTGCCGAAGTGCTCGACGACCGCGTCGGCGTACAGCTCGAAGGCCTCACGCTCGGTGACGTCGAGGCGGTCGGTCCTCACCGGTGCGCCGATCGCCTTGAGCCGCTCCTCGGTCGCCGCCAGACCTTCGGCGTCGACGTCGCTGATCGCCACACTCGCACCCGACTTGCCCAGCTCGATCGCCAGCGCCTGTCCGATACCCGACCCGGCACCGGTCACCACGGCGACTTTTCCGGCGAAGCCCTGCATAACCACTCCCTCGTGTTGCTGCCGTCAAGAGGCTAGCCGGTACCGCGGGTCCGCCCACTAACGGGTTGATCGCCCTGACGTGAGGTGCGGGCAATCAACCGGTTAAGGCCCGCCGAATGCGAAGGCGAAGGCTCAGGCGAACGCCTCGTCGATGATCTCCTGCTGCTCGACGGCGTGCACCTTCGACGAGCCCGACGACGGCGCCGACATGGCCCGCCGCGAGACGCGCGTGATGCCGGTCAGCTTCTCCGGAAGCACCTCCGGCAACGTCAGCCCGAACGTCGGCCACGGACCCTGGTTCGCCGGTTCCTCCTGCACCCACAGGTACTGCTCGACGTTGGGGTAGCGGTCCAGCGTCTCGGCCAGCCGGCGCCGCGGCAGGGGGGCGAGCTGCTCGACGCGCACGATCGCCACGTCGTCGCGCTCATCCTTCTTCTTGCGCGCGGCCAGCTCGTAGTAGAGCTTGCCGCTGCACAACAGCATCCGCTTGGCCTTGTTGCGATCCCCGTCGCCGTCGGTGTAGGTCGGCTCCTCGAGGACCGAGCGGAACTTCTGCTCGGTGAAGTCGCGGATGTCGCTGACGGCGGCCTTGTTGCGCAGCATCGACTTCGGCGTGAACACGATGAGCGGCCGGTGGATGCCGTCCAGGGCGTGACGCCGCAGCAGGTGGAAATAGTTGGCCGGCGTGGACGGCATCGCGATCGTCATCGACCCTTCGGCCCACAACAGCAGGAACCGCTCGATGCGGCCCGACGTGTGGTCGGGGCCTTGGCCTTCGTGACCGTGCGGCAGCAGCAGCACGACGTCCGAACGCTGGCCCCACTTGGCCTCGCCGGAGCTGATGAACTCGTCGATGATCGACTGCGCACCGTTGATGAAGTCACCGAACTGCGCCTCCCACAACACCATTGCGTCGGGGTTGCCGACCGAGTAGCCGTACTCGAAGCCGACGGCCGCGAACTCCGACAACGGGGAGTCGTACACCATGAACCTGCCGCCGGTCGGGTTGCCGTCCTTGTCGACGGTCAACAGATCCAGCGGGGTGAACTCCTGACCCGTCTTGCGGTCGATGATCACCGAATGGCGCTGGGTGAACGTGCCTCGGCGGGTGTCCTGCCCCGACAGCCGCACGGTCTTGCCCTCGGCGATCAGCGAGCCGAGCGCGAGCAGCTCGGCGAACGCCCAGTCCACCTTGCCCTCGTAGGCCATTTCGCGGCGCTTCTCCAGCACGGGCTTGACGCGCGGGTGCACGTTGAAGCCCTCGGGCACCGACAGATGGGCATCACCGATCCGCGCCAGCAGCGACTTGTCGACCGCGGTGTTCGTACCGGCGGGCACCATCTGATCGGCTTCCACCGAGGCGCTGGGTTCGATCTCGTGTTTCTCGAGTTCGCGCACCTCGTTGAAGACGCGTTCCAGCTGGCCCTGGTAGTCGCGCAGCGCGTCCTCGGCCTCTTTCATCGAGATGTCGCCGCGGCCGATCAGCGCTTCGGTATAGCTCTTGCGCACACCGCGCTTGACGTCGATAGCGTCGTACATCCGCGGCTGCGTCATCGACGGGTCGTCGCCCTCGTTGTGCCCGCGGCGGCGGTAGCACAGCATGTCGATGACGACGTCCTTGTGGAACTTCTGCCGGAAGTCGACCGCGAGCCGGGCCACCCACGCGGCCGCTTCGGGGTCGTCGCCGTTGACGTGGAAGATCGGCGCACCGACCATCTTGGCCACGTCGGTGCAGTACTCCGAGGACTTGGCGTCGGACGGCGATGTGGTGAAACCGATCTGATTGTTGACGATGATGTGGATCGTCCCGCCGACGCGATATCCCCGCAGCAGCGCCAGGTTCAGCGTCTCGGCCACCACACCCTGACCGGCGAACGCGGCGTCGCCGTGCAGCATCAGCGGCACGACGCTGAACGCCCCGGCGCCCTCACCGTCGCCGTCGCCCCCGTCGATCACGTCCTGCTTGGCGCGCACCAGGCCCTCGAGGACCGGGTCGACGGCCTCGAGGTGCGACGGGTTGGCCACCAGCGACACGTCGATGTCGTTGTCGCCGAACATCTGGATGAACCTGCCCGACGCGCCTAGGTGGTACTTCACGTCACCGGAGCCGTGCGCCTGCGACGGGTTCAGATTCCCTTCGAACTCGGAGAAGATCTGCGAGTACGGCTTGCCGACGATGTTGGCCAGCACGTTGAGCCTGCCGCGGTGCGGCATGGCGACGACGACCTCGTCGAGCGCGTACTCGGCGCACTGGTCGATCACCGCATCCATGGTCGGGATGACCGTCTCCGCGCCCTCCAGCGAGAAACGTTTCTGGCCAACGTACTTCGTCTGCAGGAATGTCTCGAACGCCTCGGCCGCGTTGAGCTTGCTCAGGATGTACTTCTGCTCGGCGACGGTCGGCTTCTCGTGCTTCTTCTCGATGCGCTCTTGCAGCCACTGCTGCTGCTCGGGTTCGAGGATGTGCGTGTACTCGACGCCGATGTGGCGACAGTAGGAGTCGCGAAGCAGCCCCAACACGTCGCGCAGCTTCTTCTCGTCGGCGCCGGCGAACCCGTTGACCTTGAACTCGCGGTCGAGGTCCCACAGCGTCAGCCCGTGGGTGAGGATGTCCAGGTCGGGGTGGCTGCGGAAGCGGTTCTTGTCCAGCCGCAGCGGATCGATGTCGGCCATCAGGTGGCCGCGGTTGCGGTAGTCCGAGATCAGCTCGATGACTCGGGCGTTCTTGTCCTCGACCGAGTCCGGGTTGTCGGTCCGCCAGCGCACCGGCTCGTACGGGATGTGCAGCTCGCGGAAGATCTCGTCGAAGAAGTCGTCGTCGAGCAGCAGTTCGTGAATGGTGCGCAGGAAGTCACCGGATTCGGCGCCCTGGATGATGCGATGGTCGTAGGTCGACGTCAGCGTGACCAGCTTCCCGATACCCAGTTGGGCGATGCGTTCCTCGCTGGCGCCCTGGAACTCGGCGGGGTACTCCATCGCGCCGACGCCGAGGATCGTGCCCTGGCCGCGCATCAGCCGCGGCACCGAGTGCACGGTGCCGATGGTGCCCGGGTTGGTCAGTGAGATCGTCACGCCGGAGAAGTCGTCCATGGTCAGCTTGCCGTCGCGGGCCCGCCGCACGATGTCCTCGTAGGCGGCCACGAACTGGCCGAAGCCCATCGTGTCGGCCTTCTTGATCGCGGCCACCACCAGTTGCCGGTCGCCGTCCTTGCGTTGCAGGTCGATGGCCAGGCCCAGGTTGGTATGTGGCGGGGTGACCACGTTGGGCTTGCCGTCGATCTCTTCGAAGTACCGGTTCATGCCAGGGAACTTCTTGACCGCCTGCACGAGCGCATACCCGATGAGGTGGGTGAACGAGATCTTTCCGCCGCGGGTCCGCTTGAGGTGGTTGTTGATGACGATGCGGTTGTCGATCATCAACTTGGCTGGGACCGCGCGAACACTGGTCGCGGTCGGCACCTCCAGCGACGCCGCCATGTTCTTCACGACGGCCGCGGCCGCGCCGCGCAGCACCTGAGTCTCGTCGTCGCCGCCCGAATCTTCGGCCTCGGCGTCCCTGTCCTTGGTCTTGGCCTTGGCCTCAGCGCCCTTGTTCTTGGGCTCCGATTTCTTGGCCGACTCCTTCGCGGGCTCCTTGTCCTTGGCGGGCGCCTTGGCCGGTGCCGACGACTTTGATGCCTTGCTCTTGGAGGCGCCGGCGTCGGATTCCTTCGCCTTGGTCTCGTTGGCTGAGGTCTCCTTGGCGGGGGTCTCCTTGGCGGGCGGGGCGGCGCCGTTGCCGCCGGACTGCTTGGGCGCGGGCGCGGGGGCAGGCTCCGGCGGGCTCACCGGTCCTGCGCTGCGCTGACCGTTGCCGCTGCGAGCCTGACTCTCCGAGGAGGTCGGCTCAGGGGAGTAGTCGACAAGGAATTCGTGCCAACTGGGATCTACCGACGAGGGATCCTCGCGGAACTTGCGATACATCTCCTCGACCAACCACTCGTTCTGTCCGAATGGTGAAGGTGAGCTCACGGTAGCTACTCGCCTCAATTCTTCGCTTCGCGCGAGCGCATCTGAAACGCTCGCCAGGTTCTGTACGGATTACCCGCATTCCGCCGACTAAAGGCTAGCGCCGAAGCATCGGCCAGACCACGACAACGACCTTCCCGGCCATGTGCCGCTAGTCCTTGGACGCGGGCAGCATGTGCACCACCGTCGGCCATCGCGGTGGCGGGGTGCCGAACGCGCCGTGCGCATTGTCGATGATTCGTTTGCCCATCAGGCGGTTGCCCACACCGCCGACGACCGCGCCGACGCCGACGGGCAGCGTCTTGCCGAACGCGAGTGCGCCTCGCTTGAGGGTGTAGCGCTTGACGAAATATCTCAGCAGGCGCGAGTTCAGCTGCGACAGCGCAGGCAGCGGAAGGGTGGCCGCCCCGTCGGCGACCCAGGCGCCTCTGGTGCGGCCGCGGCCGACCAGGTCGGCGATTGCACGCTTGCTGTCCTCGCCGACCAAGACCGCCAGCACGAGCGCGCGACGCCGCTCCTGGTGCTCGGCCGGAATTCCGTGCACCTCGGCTACGGCGAGCACGTACAACGCCGTCGCCTCCAGGAAGACGACCGTCTCGCCGGCCACCGACGCCATCGCGGTCAACGTCCCGATGCCGGGGAACGCGGCAGCCGACCCGACGGCGGCGCCGCTGGCCATCACCGCGCTCAGATAGCGCTTCTCGAGTTTCTTGATGACCTCGGCCGGCGTCGCGTGCGGGTCCTGTTCGCGCAACCGGTCGACGTACGCCTTGACCGCGGGAGCCTGCACGCGCGAGCCGCGCTCGATGATGCGGGACAGCGCTTTGGCGGCGACGCTCGGATCTTCGGCGGAGCCCGCCTTGTCTCCCGGGCTGCCCGCCGGTAACTGGCTCTTGGCCTTCGACCGGGCACTCATGGGGCCTCCTGTCCGAACGACTCGTTTCAGGCTATCGCTTCGGCTAACGAACGACGGCGTCGGTGAGTGCCCCGGCCGTGATCGCGCTCACCTTATGCCGGGCAGGGAAGAAAATAATGAGAAGCGGCGCTCTTCATTCCCATGGCACCATCATCGGCTGTGGATCTGACGACTGCCCCGACTCCGATTCAGGAGGGCACGTCTGTCAGCCGCATCCGGATGATCGTCGTATTGGGCGTCATGGTGGCGCTGGGGCCGCTGACCATCGACATGTACCTGCCCGCGCTGCCGAGAATCGCCGAGGAACTCGGGGTGTCTTCCTCGATCGCGCAGCTGACGCTCACCGGGACGCTCGCCGGGCTGGCGCTCGGCCAGCTGGTCGTCGGTCCGCTCTCCGATTCGCTGGGCCGCCGCCGCCCGTTGATGGCCGGGATCGTGCTGCACATGATGGCCTCGCTGATGTGCATGTTTGCGCCCAACATCGAGGTGCTCGGGTTGGCTCGGGCGCTGCAGGGAATGGGCGCCGCAGCGGCCTCGGTGGTCGCGGTCGCCGTCGTCGGCGATCTGTTCACGGGCTCGGTCGCGGCCACGGTGATGTCACGACTGATGCTGGTGCTCGGCGTGGCGCCCGTCCTGGCTCCGTCGTTGGGCGCGGCGGTCCTGCTGAAGGCCTCCTGGCACTGGGTGTTCGCCGCTCTGGTGCTGTTGGCGGGATTGTTACTGGTCGTGGCGGCGACGGCCCTGCCAGAGACGCTGCCGGTCGCGCATCGTCGCCCGCTGAAGGTGCGCGGTATCGCAATGACGTACCTGGAGTTGCTGCGCGATACCCGGTTCGTAGTGTTGGTGCTGGTCGCGGCGCTGGGCATGTCGGGGCTGTTCGCCTACATCGCGGCGGCGCCGTTCGTCCTGCAGGGTCGCTACGGCCTGGATCAGCAGGGGTTCGCGCTGGTCTTTGCCGCCGGCGCGATCGCGCTGATCGGCGCCACGCAGTTCAACGTCGTCTTACTGCGCCGGTTCCGGCCGCAGACCATCGTGCTGTGGGCCCTGACCGTGGCCTCGCTGGCCGGTGCGGTCTTCGTCGGGATCACGGTTGCCGACGTCGGCGGGGTGGCCGGATTCGTCGTCCCGGTGTGGGTGCTCCTGGCCGCCGTGGGCTTCGTCATCCCGAACGCGCCGGCGCTGGCGTTGACCCGGCATCCGGACGCCGCGGGCACCGCGGCCGCTCTGCTCGGCGCGGGACAGTTCGGTCTGGGTGCTGCGATCGCCCCGCTCGTCGGTGCCCTCGGCAACGACGAGTTCGCTCTGGCCGCGGTGATGACGGTGGGTATGGTGATCGCGTTGCTCGCGCTCATGGCCGTCGGTGTGTCGGCGGCCGGACGCGCGGACGACTCCGAACGCGATGTCACCGCCGACGTCGTGCCCGAGCCGGCCTGACGCTTCGCAGCGCGTGGTCCCGCCTTGTCGGGATCGACCACGCTCCGTAGCGTCGGCGGCATCGCCGAGTGCTAGTCGACCCAGAATGTTGTCAACGCTTTTCACCAGGCAGAACACGTCAACGAACCCGTGGCATGCGCTGTGGGCGATGATGGTCGGCTTCTTCATGATCCTGGTGGACGCGACGATCGTCGCGGTCGCCAACCCGTCGATCATGGCCACGTTCGGCGCCAGCTACGACGCCGTCCTGTGGGTCACGAGCGCCTATCTGCTCGCATACGCGGTGCCGTTGCTGGTGGCGGGCCGCCTCGGTGACCGGTTCGGCCCCAAGAACCTGTACCTTCTCGGCCTCACGGTGTTCACCGTCGCCTCGCTGTGGTGCGGACTGTCCGACACGATCGGGATGTTGATCGCCGCGCGGGTCGTGCAGGGCTTCGGCGCGGCGCTCCTGACGCCGCAGACCCTGTCGACGGTCACCCGCATCTTCCCCGCCGAACGGCGCGGCATGGCGATGAGCGTGTGGGGGGCGACGGCCGGGGTCGCGACGCTGGTCGGTCCGTTGGCCGGCGGGATCCTGGTGGACGCCCTCGGGTGGCAGTGGATCTTCTTCGTCAACGTGCCGATCGGGGTGGTGGGCGTGGCGTTGGCGCTGCGGCTGGTGCCCGAGCTGCCGAGACAGAGGCAGCGACTCGACGTTGCAGGGGTGATCCTCTCGGCGGTCGGGTTGTTCCTCATCGTGTTCGCCCTGCAGGAGGGGCAGGCGAACAGGTGGACCCACTGGGTCTGGGGCCTGATGGCGTTGGGCACCGGGGTGGTCGCCGCGTTCCTGTTCTGGCAGGCAGCCAACCGCAACGATCCGCTGCTGCCGCTCGAGATCTTCCGCGACCGCGACTTCTGGCTGTCGACATTCGGCGTCGCGACGATCGGGTTCGTCGTGACCGGGATGATCGTGCCGGTCATGTTCTACGCGCAGGCGGTGTGCGGGTTGTCGCCGACGCAGTCGGCGCTTCTGACCGCGCCGATGGCGATCGCCACAGGTGTGCTCGCGCCCGTCGTCGGACGGATCGTCGACCGGTGGCACCCACGCCCGGTGGTCGGATTCGGGTTCTCGGTGCTGGCGATCGCGTTGACCTGGCTCTCCCTGGAAATGGCGCCCGCCACTGCGATCTGGCGGCTGGTGTTGCCGCTCACCGCGACGGGGATCGGGATGGCGTTCATCTGGTCTCCGCTGGCCGCGACGGCTACCCGCAACCTGCCGACCCGGTTGGCCGGTGCGGGTTCGGGTGTCTACAACACCACCCGCCAGGTCGGGGCCGTGCTGGGCAGCGCCAGCATGGCGGCGTTCATGACGTGGCAGGTCAACTCCGAGATGCCGCCGTGGGCCGATCCGGCTCAGGGTGATGCGGGTGCGACGCAGTTGCCGTCGTTCCTGCACACGCCGTTCGCGGCCGCCATGTCGCAGTCGCTGTTGTTGCCCGCGTTCGTCGCGCTGTTCGGTGTGCTCGCCGCGGTGTTCCTAGTCGGCTATGCGCGCCGCCCACCAGAGGGACCCGCCGCCGTCGAACCAGTCGACGAGCCCGACGACGACGAGGCGTTCGTCGACGACGATGACGACTACGTCGAGTACACCATCGACTGGGACGACGGCTCTGCGTCATGGGTTCCCGCCGAGCGGGAACCGGCGACCGAGCCAATGCCCGCGCGCGATGAGCGCCCGCCCGAGCAGTCCGACGACTCGTGGCGCGCGATTCTCGACCAACTGCTCGCCGACATTCCGCCAGCGCCGCCCGCCAAACCCGCAGCCGATCCGATCGGGCTCTCGCACAACGGCTTACACGTCGAGAACGAGCGGCGGCTCACATCGCTGGAATCGGCCCGGCCGGACGGCGAGGCCTATCGCCACCGCGGGGAGTCCCGTTCCAGCGGCAGGCATGCGCGCGACGACCGCGACTAGTCGAACAGCACCGCGGGGTTGAGGTAGCCGGACGGGTCGAAGGCCGCCTTCACCGTCCGCATGGCCGCGATATCGGCGTCGGCGCGCGACATTGCGAGGTACGGGCGCTTGCGGGTGCCGACGCCGTGCTCGCTGCTGACGTTGCCGCCGAGGTGGGCGATGAGATCCATCATCGCCGAGTACAGGGCTTGTTCGGCTTGGCTGTCGAGCGTGCACCGCACGAGGTTCAGGTGCAGGCTGCCCTCGCCGACATGACCGAACAGCACCGGAATCGCTTCGGGCGCATGGCGGCCGACGAGTCGAACCGCATCGGCGGCGAACTGCGCGATGGCCGAAAGCGGAAGCGAGACGTCGAACTTCAGCGGCGGGCCGTACACGCCGAGCACTTCGGCGATGGCCTCGCGCACCTGCCAGAGTCGTTGCTGTGCGGCTGTGTCGACGCCGACGGCGGGTTCCCCGCACAGGTCTGCGCCCTCGATCGCGTCGGCGAGTCGATCGGTCTGGTCGGTGTCGCCCGCCAGTTCGATCAGAAGCTGCCAGGCGCCGTCGACGGGCGCGGGCACCCCGGCGTGCTCGGCGGTCAACGCGCTGGCGCGCGCGTCGATCAATTCCAGTGCGGCGATGCCGTCCAGGTCGCGGAAGATCCGTCCGGCGGTGACGAGCGCGTCGAGGTCGGCGAACCCGCAGATCGCGGTCACCCGGTGTGGCGGTGTGGGGTGCAGTCGCAGATCGAGCGCGGTGATGACGCCCAAAGTGCCTTCCGCGCCGACGAACAGCGACGCCAGGTCGTAGCCGGTGTTGTCCATCCGCACCCGGCTGTGCCGGTGCACGACCGAACCGTTG
Organism: Mycobacterium sp. 852002-51152_SCH6134967; assembly: GCF_001667105.1. Classification (NCBI taxonomy): domain Bacteria; kingdom Bacillati; phylum Actinomycetota; class Actinomycetes; order Mycobacteriales; family Mycobacteriaceae; genus Mycobacterium; species Mycobacterium sp. 852002-51152_SCH6134967. Next base: position 19,694 of record NZ_LZIK01000041.1, read on the forward strand.
GGCAGAGCCACATCCAAGCCGATCACCTGCTCGCCCATGTTGCCGTAGCGGACGGTGCGCAACCCGCCGGCGTTCGTCGACGCCATCCCCCCGACGGTGGCGGTGTCGCGCGCGGCCAGGTCGACGCCGAACACCAGCCCTGCCTCGCCGGCCGTCCGCTGCACCTCGGCCAGAGTCACTCCGGCGCCCACCGAGATTCGGCGTTCGGTGATGTCGACGTCACCGATGTCACGCAGTCGCTCGGTCGACAGCAGCACGTCGTCGTGTTCGGGAACGGTGCCCGCCACCAGCGATGTCCGTCCGCCCTGCACGGTGACGTAGGCACCAGCGTCGCGGCAGGCCCGCAGTACGGCGGCGACCTCGTCGGACGACCCCGGCCGCACCAGGGCGCTGGCCCGGCCGCGGTACCGCCCGGTGTGGTCGACGACGCGTGCGGCGAGCACGTCGGGATCGCTGCTGACGTAGGCCTTCCCGACGATCTCGGCCAGCCGCTCGGTCAGGCTCATCACGTCGGTGTGTCGCTCGCGCCCAGCGACAGGAACGCTCCCAACTCGATCAAGCGGTCCGGTGTGCTCGGCAGATACTCGGTGAGCACCTCCGAACGGACGATCACGCTGAGGTACTTCGCGCGACTGACCGCGACGTTGAGTCGATTCCTGTTGAGCAGAAACGATATCCCCCGCGGCACGTCGTCGATGGAGGACGCCGTCATCGATACGAACACCACCGGCGCCTGCCTGCCCTGGAACTTGTCCACGGTGCCGACCGCAACGTCGGACAGCCCGGCCGCCTCGAAGTAGTCGCGCAACAGCAGCACCTGCGCGTTGTAGGGGGCGACGACCAGGACGTCCTTCTGTGTCAACGCGCGGGTGCCGTGCTCGTCGGTCCAGTCGCTGCCGAGCAGGGTCAGCGTCGCCGCGACGATCGCTTCGGCCTCCTCGGGGCTGCTCGTGGAGTTGCCGTCGTGGGGGATGGACACCACGCGCACACCGGGATCCTGGCCGTCGAGGTGCCGCGCTGCGGGGGGTCCGTCCGCGGACTGCAACCTGCCTTCGTAGGCCAGCCGGGACACCGGGGCGCACACCGCGGGATGCATCCGGTGGGAGCGGTCGAGGAAGTAGCCGAATTGTTCGGGCAGCGTGCGGTTTTCCTGCACCAGCCAGCCCAGCGCCGACGCGTCGACCGGCTCGGGATGGTGGCCCTGGCTGACCTGGGGCAGCTGCTGCGGGTCGCCGAGCAGCATCAGGTTGTCGGCCGCCCTGGCCACGGCGATGGTGTTGGCCAGGCAGTACTGGCCCGCCTCCTCGATCACCAGCAGGTTCAGGCTGCGGGCCTCGACGCGCGTATCGTTCGCGAAATCCCATGCGGTGCCGCCGATGACGCACCCGGCGTGATCGGCGATGAACGCCGCGTACTCGTCCTTGTCGATCGCCTGACAGCCGACGTCATCGGGGCAGTCCTTCTTGGCGATGCGTTCTGAGTCCACCCCGGCCTTGATGAGGTCACGAAAGAGGTTCTCCACCACCGCATGTGACTGCGCCACGACGCCGACGCGCCACTGGTGGTCGTTGACCAGCCTGGCGATGATCCTGGCCGCCGTGTAGGTCTTGCCGGTCCCGGGCGGGCCGTGCACCGCGAGATACGACGACTCCAGGTCGAGCGCCGCGGCGGTGATGTCGGCGGTGACATCACCGGTGTGAGGTAGCGGCGCGCCGCTGCGCGTGCGCGGCGGCCTGCGCAGCAGGATGTCGACCACCGCGGTGCGCGGCAGGTCCGGTAATGCGGCGGCGACGTCGGCGGCCGCGGTGTCGATCGCCTCACGTAACTTCTTTGTCGGCACGATGTTTCGCGGCGTGAGCGCGAACGGCGTCTGCGTGAATGTCCCCGCTGGGGTTTCGCGTTCGCAGATCACCACCCGGGTGGGTGGGTCGTCGACCTCGATGACGTCGGCGTTACCGGCTGCACGCCGGTCCGCGTTGTCCGCCATCCCGGCGGGCGACGGCGGTTCGTACAGCGCGAACACCTCGGCGCTGATGCCACCGCCCTCCAGCGCTCCGGTCAGCTCCAGCCAGCGCTGCTGTTTACGGGCGCGCGTCGACGGCAGATGCCAGTCTTTGACGACCACCACGCCGTCGGCGTCGACCAGGAACACGTCGCTGGTGTCGCCCCACTCGTCGACGGGACTGTTCAACCGGTCGAAATGCGCCCACCAGAACGGTTTGTCCTCGCGGCGGTGGTATCCGCGCGCGGCGGCCATCAATGCCACGGCCGTCTGCTCCGGACTGCGCTGGGCCACACCGTCTCCGGCGAAGTCCATCAGCGTGCGGGCCAGTTGATCGGTGTCCTCGACGGCGACGCTGTGGGTGACGGGCTGTGGTCCGAGCGGCGGAACGCTCGACTCGATCGCGATCTTGATCAGCCAGTCGCGCAGCCGGTGCGTGGATCGGCAGTCGTAGCGGTTGTAATCCTCGATCTTCTTGAGCATGTTGTCGGCTTCGTCGCGACGGCCTTCGGCGCGCAGCTCACAGAAGCGGGCGTACATCGTGATCGACTCCGTCGCGGTGGTGACGTCGCCGGTGCGTAGCTCGGAGCCCATGTACAGCGGCTCAAGGGACTTCAGGCTGTAGTTCTCCGTGCCAACACGAATGCTCTTGCGCACCAACGGATACAGGTCGACAAGCACGCCGCTGCGCAGCAGGTCGTCGACCTCGTCCTCGCCGACGCCGTAGCGGCCGGCCAGCCGGAGAAGCGCCGTCTTCTCGTACGCCGCGTAGTGGTAGATGTGCATCTTCGGATACCGCTTGCGGCGCTGGCGCACCAGCTTGAGGAAGTCGACAAGCGCCTTGCGCTCACTCGGACGGTCGTGCGCCCACAGCGGCCGGAAACCGCCGCCCACCTCGAGCACGCCCCACATGTACTCCAGGCCCCACTCGTGACCGTTGGAAGTCCACAGGGGGTCGCCTTCGAAGTCGAAGAACAGGTCACCCTTGTCGGGATCGGGCAGCAGGGTCAGCGGTTGGGCGTCGACGATCTGGTACGGCGGCTTGCCTTCCACCCGCGGTGCCAGCTGCAGCCTGGCCTGCTCCCGCAGCGCGGTGAGGGTGCGGGCAGGAAGCTCGGCCACCGGGCCTTCGTGTCGGGCGAGTTCGGCGACCGTGGTGATGCCCGCGTCGAGCAGGCGGGCCCGCTGGCTCACTCGCATGTTGGCCACCAGCAGCAGATCGTCGCCGGCGCGAACCTGGGCCTCGCATTCCGGACAGCGGAAACACGCGCGCACGGTGTCGTCGGCCCAGTCGACGGGCGCGCCCGACGCGAAGTGGTCGTCAAGCAGGCGCTGCAGGGCTTCGCGCCGCGGGCGATAGACTGGGAGCAGTTCGTCGATGCGGTAGCTCGCGGCGGCGCCGTCACCCAGGATCAGCTCGACCTCGTCGGCCACCGGCACACCCGCGGCGGTGAGCGTTTCGGCGTAGGCCGCCAACTGCAGCAGCGCCTCGACCTTCACCGAGCGGGCGAGCTTGGTGTCGCGCAACCGATATCGCTCGCCGTCTTCGTCGCGCTCCAAGATCAGAAAGTCGGCGAAACCGACGAACCGGCCGTCGAACATGGCGGCCTGGTAGATCACCTCGGCGCGACGCTCGACCGCGCGACGCGTCTGCTCGGCGGCGGCGGTCAACCCCTCGACCGTGTACGGGGGCCTGCCGATGATCGCGACGTCGGCGCGGCCGCGCAGCAGATCGAGGTGCCGCTGTTCATGCTCGTCGCCGAGCTGAGCCGTCCTGGCCAACAGCTCGTCCTCGCTCGCGACGGCAGGACCTCGTCCGAGCTTGGCGTCGAACGCGCGCAGCAGCGCGTACTCGCAGCGGGCTGCCGCTGCGAGATCGGATGCGCTGTATACGACGCGGGTTTCGGCGCCCTCGGAGGCCACGAACACGCTGCCACTGTATGTGACCCGGACGACACATTCCGGCTCCCTCGGTCCCCGCGAACGTGGGTTACCCGCACACCTATTGCGGCTCGGGCGTGACACGAGGCCACACTCGCCGATTCACAACGACGCGCGTATCCACAGCCCGAGCGTTCAGTGGTCCGCACCGACCGATTCTGTGGGACTCGGCACTGACCGTGACCGCATGGATACGAAGTCATCGCCGTTCATCGGCACCGAAGGGTTGGCGGCAGGCGGGGTGACCAGGCGAACACTGGTCAGCCGCCACAACATGATCTACCGCAATGTCTACCTGCCGAAAGGGGTGAAGCTGACGCCGGAGAGACGGGCGGTCGCGGCGTGGCTGTGGTCCCGGCGAAACGCCACGATCGCCGGAATATCCGCCGCGGCGTTGCACGGATCCCGATGGATCGACGAGAACCTGCCCGCCGAATTGATCCGTGGCGAAGCCTGTGATGTCGACGGAATCACCATCCATCGGGCGAAACTGCGCGATGAGGAGATGGGCATGGTCCATGGAATGCCGGTGACCACGCCGGTGCGAACGGCATTCGACCTCGGCCGCGGGGGCAGCCTCGAGACGGCGATCATCAGGGTCGATGCGCTGGCGAACGCTACCGGTCTCAAGCCGGTCGACGTCGGGCGTCTCGCCGAAACGCGTCGTGGCGCCCGCGGCATCGTGCAGCTGCGACGGGTGCTCGAATTGATGGACGGCGGCGCTGAGTCGCCGCAGGAAACCAGGACACGCCTGCTGATGCTCGCCGCCGGATTCCCGAGGCCGCAAACGCAGATCCTCGTCGCTGACGAGTACGGCTGCTTCATCGGCCGCGTCGACATGGGCTGGGAGGAGCTCAAGGTCGGCGTCGAATATGACGGTCCGCAGCATTGGGACGATCCCGCACAGCACGCGCGCGACATCGACCGGCTGGCGGAACTGGGGGCTCAGCGCTGGCTGATCATCCGGGCGAGTCGCGATATTTTGCGCTCTCGCCCCCATGTCTTTCTCGCGCGCGTACGGGACGCGATGCAGGCGAGGGGCTGGCCGCATTCGGATGAGGTTCGACTCGACGCGCGAATTGCTTGGCTCTAATACGCCGAGTGTGGGATCGACACACGTCCTCGCCACGAAAGGTGTGCGGGTAACCCACGTTCGGCGGAGGCGGCGGAGGCGGCCGAGGCGGCCGGCGGCGGTGGCGGCGGTGGCGGCCCGAAGATGAACGGCGGCAGACCGGGAATCGGCATCGCCATCGGATCGGGTGGCGGTGGCGGTGGCGGCGGCACACCCGGCGGAGGCGGCGGTTCCTCCCGACGCGGCGGCGGTGCCGGCGCGATCCCCGTGCTGGTGTTGATCGTGACGATGGACCCCGGGATGGTTCGACCACTCGGCGTGGTCCCGACCACCGCACCGTAAGCGGCCCCGCTGTTGACCGGCGTCGTCTTCTCGGCCACCTGGAAGCCGGCGTCCTTCAGCCGCTGCCGGGCCCGGTCGACATTCATGCCCGTCACGTTCGGCACCTCGCTGCCGGGACCGCCCTCGACGAAGCGGGGATCGGTCGGCGGCAGACGCACCTCGCCGAGATCGGTCGCGATCGGCTTCATCGCCTCGAACCAGATGCGCGCCGGCTCGTTGCCCCCGTACAGGTCCCCGCTGTAGCACTTGCGAAGCGGGAACGAGCAGATCCCCGACGGTGAGTTGGAGTCGTCGAAGATGTAGACGGCGCCGGCGAGCTGGTTGGTGAATCCCAGGAACCCGGAGGACCGGTGGGACTCGGTCGTGCCGGTCTTACCGGACATCGGCAGATCCCAGCCCACCGAACCCGCGGCTCCCGCGGCCGTACCGCCCCCCTTGTCGTCCTTGCTCAGCGCGTTCGCGAGGGTGTTCGCCAACCCTTCCGGGACCGCTTGGTCGCACTTTTCCGCGGTGAACGTCACCTCGTTGCCACGACGGTCGATGATCTTGTCGATCGGGTTGGGCGGACACCACGTGCCGCCGGAACTCAACGTCGCGGCCACATTCGACAACTCGAGGGCGTTGAGCTGGAACGGTCCCAGGGTGAACGATCCGGCGTTCTGCCGCTTGATGTACTCGGCGAGGCTCTCATTGCTTCCCCGGTCGTACGGTCGCGCCGTTCCCGGAAGGGCATAGGAGCGCAGCCCGAGCCGCACGGCCATGTCGACTGCGCGAGGCACACCCACCTGCTGGATGAGCTTGGCGAACGCGGTGTTGGGCGAACTGGCCAGCGCGTCGGTGACGTTCATCGACCCGCGGTAATTTCCGGCGTTCCTCACACACCACGTCTCTTTCGGGCAGCCGGGAGTGTCGCTGCTGCCGAGTCCACGGGCTTGGAACGATCCGGGGACGGCGAGCTCGGCGTTGATGCCCATGCCCATCTCGAGCGCCGCGGCGGTGGTGAAGACCTTGAAGATCGAACCTGCGCCGTCGCCTACGAGTGAGAACGGTTGCGGCTGCACCGTCTGCCCGGCGTCCTTGTTCAAGCCGTAATTCCGGTTGCTGGCCATCGCGAGCACCCGGTGCGAGTCCTTGCCCGGCCTGATGACGCTCATCACGCTGGCGATTCCGTCCAGCGTGGGGCTCGCGACCTTGTCGATCGCCCGTTTCACCGACGACTGGACCGTCGGGTCGAGCGTGGTGCGGATCAGGTACCCGCCGCGGGCGACCTGTTCCTTGTTGATTCCCGCATGGGCCAGGTAGGCCAGCACGTACTCGCAGAAAAAGCCGCGGTCACCGGCGGCGATGCATCCGCCCGGAAGTTCCTTGGGGCGGGGCAGCACACCGAGCGGCGCGGACTTGGCGGCTCGCAGTTCGTCGGTGTGCTGGGGGAGGTGTTCGATCATGGTGTCCAACACCAGGTTCCGACGCTGCAGGGCCCCCTGAGGGTTGACGTAGGGATCCAGCGAGGTGGGCGACTGGACCAAACCGGCCAACAGCGCCGCCTGCTGCCAGTTCAACCGCGAGGCGTTGATCCCGAAGTAGGTCTGCGCGGCGTCCTGAACGCCGAACGCCCCGTTTCCGAACCCGACAAGGTTCAGGTAGCGCGTGAGGATCTCCGCCTTGGTGAACGTCTTGTCCAGCGTCAACGCCATCCGCATCTCGCGGAGCTTGCGCGCCGGAGTCAGCTCGACCGCGGCGCGCCTCTCGGCGTTGGTCTGCGCGGTCACCAGCAACTGGAAGTTCTTGACGTACTGCTGCTCGATCGTCGAACCGCCGCGGGTGTCGAGGTTGCCCGACAGATAACCCGACAGCCCGGTGAGTGTGCCTTGCCAGTCGACGCCCGCGTGTTCGGCGAACCGCTTGTCCTCGATCGAGACGATGGCCAGCTTCATGGTGTTGGCGATCTGCTCGCTCTTCACCTCGAACCGGCGCTGGCTGTAGAGCCAGGCGATCGGCTTCCCTGCGGCGTCGACCATCGTCGTCACCTGGGGGACGTCTTCCTCCACCAGCTGCGCCGACCCGTTGGCGACGACGTCGGAGGCTCGGTTGGACAACAGGCCGAATCCGCCCGCGAACGGGAACATCAGCGCCGCCACCAACACCCCGGCCAGCGTGCAGCACAAAATCAGCTTGATGACCGTCCCCCCGGCCGGTGAGCGCTCCGGCATGTCAGCAGAGTATTAAATGCGGTCTCGCGACGAACACTCCCGCGCCGATTTCATCGCAACGACGGCGAAACGCTCTGGTAACGGGCACGGTCAGCTTCGGTCCAGATCCCACTGGCCGAAGTCGGGTGCGAGGACCTCGTCGACGTCGACGTGGGTGTCTCCGATGGGCACGCCGGGCTCGGACGGGCCGATCACCACGGCCTGATAGAGCACGGCCCGGGGCTCGCGCTCACCAGCTGACCAGGCCTTGGTCTGCCACACCCACCAATGTCCGTCGCTGGTCGAGCGGCCGACGACGCCGTCGCCGATCGCCCACGAGCACGCCCGCGCGTGGCCGTAGAGGCCCGTGCGATCCACCCCCAGCACCGAATTGATTCCGCGGTACCACTCGAGCGCGACGTTCTCCCACGTCTCAGCGTCGATGTCCTCGTCAACGCTGAAGAAAATGGGTGCCGAATGAGGACCGCCCGCGGCAATGTGCAATCGCTGCGCGGTCAGGGCGTCCGCGACACCACCGTCGTATCCGCGTGTGTAATCGGACGGCGTGGGCCAGCCGGGCTTGCCGTACTGATAGCAGCTGACGACGTGCAACCCCTCGGCCCGCAGCGAGTCGGCATACTCGCGCGTCACCGGTTTGAAGTCGAAGTCCGCGCCCGGCCGCAGTTCGGAGACGTAAACGAGCGCCCCGTCGAAGCCCGCCGCCTTGAGCTGATCGGCCGGGACCTTGCGGTGCGCGAAGTCGACGAGACGCAGCGGCGCCGCCGACGCACTCGGACCCGAAATCGTCGCTGCCGCTGCCCCGAGGAAGAACAGCGGCGGCGCCGCGACGGCATACTTGAGGAGATCGCGTCGGGAAGGAGAATTCCCTCCGCCACGACCGGGTGACCTCGGGGAGTCCTGCACGGCGCGATGCTAACAACATTGACGACGCACGGGTGCCGGTCGATTGATTTCTCTGTGCCTGATTCCTCGGTACCGAACCGCCCCCGCCCTATGCTGATGACCGATACGCAGCTGGACACGGCGGCGTCGCACCCGCACCTTCGACCGGACGGGGTGGCCATGCCCGCAGACCGACTCGCCATGCACGGCAAGCGGTCCTTGTCGAGGTGGCTTTCCATCGCCACAATCGTCCTCGCTCTGACAGCGTCTGCGGCGTGCGGTGGCGGGGTCGATCATCCGCCGGCCGATTCCGGTGCGCCGGCGACACCGCCGCCCCCGTCGGCCGCAACGCCCACCCCGACCATCCCGGCGCCCGGGCTGGCGCCGATCGACGAGTTGATCAACACCGCGATTGCCGCCCACGAACTGCCCGGCGCAGTGGTCGCGGTCGGACACCGCGGCGAGCTCGTCGTCCACCACGCGTACGGCTCACGGAAGCTGTCGGGCGAACCCGGGCTCGACGGTGCCCCGGCGCCTGCCGAGCCGATGACCGAGGACACGATCTTCGACGTTGCGTCCCTGACCAAGAGCCTCGCTACGGCGACCGCCGTCATGCAGCTCTACGAACAAAACAAGGTCGGACTCGACGAACCGGTGCAGAACTATCTGCCTGCCTTCAACAGTGCGCGCGATCCGCAGCGGGCCCAGGTGACGCTGCGCATGTTGCTCACCCACACTTCGGGCATCGCAGGCGATATCGACCTGCGGGATCCGTGGGGCCTGGCCGCCCCCGACAGCGCAGAAGGAATCCGCCGCGCGCTCGCCACGCCGCTGCAATTCGAGCCAGGAGAAGTGTTCCGCTACTCCGATATCAACTTCATCCTGCTCGGGGCGCTAATCGAACAGATCACCGGCCAATCAGAAGACGTCTACGTCCAGCGGAACGTGTTCGCGCCCCTCGGCATGGAGGACACCCGCTACCTCCCTCCGGCCAAGACGTGCGGCCCGCACAAGATCAGAGGGGCCGCGGTCGCGTGGGCACCCACATCGGAGCCGCCTGCTCCGACCGGCTGTCCCGACGATGCCTGGAACACCGACGTTTTGGCCCGGATCGCGCCGACCGCCCTCGACGAGGAAGGCAGAGCCCAACCGGGCGCCAACCCCGATCTCGACTTCCCGCTGCGAGGCACGGTCCACGATCCGACAGCACGGCGCATGGGTGGCGTCGCCGGGCATGCCGGGGTGTTCTCGACCGCACGTGACATCGGCATCTATGCGCAGGCGCTGCTGGACCGATTGGCGGGCCGTCCCAGCGCGTTTCCGTTGACGCAGGAAACCCTTCGGCTGACGACGACGCCCCAGCAACCGGGGCACTCACCAGGACAGGTCGGAGCGGCCAACGAAGCCGTCCAAGAGGCCATCGCCGCGGCATCCAACCCGAATCCGCTTCTCGCCCCGAGCTATCCGGCGATACAGGGTCAAAACCTGCGCGGGCTCGGTTGGGACATCGACACGGGCCATTCCCGACCGCGCGGACTACTGTTTCCCGTCGGCAGCTTCGGGCATACCGGCTTCACCGGGACGTCGATGTGGATAGACCCGGCTTCTAACACGTATGTGATCCTGCTGACGAACGTCATCCACATCCGCGGCAGCAGACCGCTTTCGAACCTACAAGGAGAACTCGCCACGGTGACCGCCCGAGCGCTGGACCTGTACACCGACCCGCAACCGGCCCCAAAACCCCGCTGAACGAGTAAGAGATGACCGAGTTGTACTACGCGCAAAGACAGTTCGAGGCGTACGGGCCATCGCACCTGGTGGTCCTCGCGATCTTCGCGGTCGGCGCGGCACTGCTGATCTGGTTGGGCCGTCGACAGACCGAAGCGCAGGCGCGGGTGTTCTCACGCGTATTCGCGTTGCTGATCGTCGGTGCGTTCGTGGTGGCGTTGGTCTATAAGGTGATCCGACCCGACATCCAGACGTCCATACCGATCCAACTGTGCGACATCGCCGAACTCACGGCCGCCTACGCGCTTTGGTCACAACGGCATTGGGTTTTCGCGCTGACTTACTACTGGTGTCTGCTCCTGAGTTCGCAGGCGTTGCTGACGCCCGACGTGGGAACTCCCCGCGAGGGCGCACCGGATTTCCCGCATCACCTGTTTCTCACGTTCTTCGTGCTTCACGTCTTCGCGGTCTGGGCGGCCATCTACCTCACGTGGGGACGGGGGAATCGTCCGCGATGGCGCAGCTACCGCTTCACCATCGTCGTGACCCTGATCTGGGCAGCGGCGACCTTCACCTTCAACGCGATCGTCGGCACGAATTACGGCTATCTGAACAGGAAACCGCCGACAGCGTCGCTGTTGGATGTGTTCGGGCCGTGGCCGATGTATCTGGCGGTCGAAGTGGCGATCATCGTCGCCGCGTGGGCACTGATGACGTGGCCATGGGAGCGGAAGCCACGACACGCCGAGGCGGCTTAGCGTCCTATCGGGAGCCGGCGCCGTCGAGGCGGTGGCGAAGGAAGGCAAAGTCGGGTCAACGACTGGATCCCGGCGCGCCGAAGGACGGCCCGGGTTCGGGCGACGGCGCTGTGCCGCCCGACGACGGTCGCGCCTGCCAGGAATCCACACAAAGCGCCGAGAAGAAAGACGCGCCGCGTATGTCGCCTGCTCCGCCGCATGGCCGTCGACGCGGCGAATCCGCACATCGCGCCCAGGATCGCGACCACGACCAGCAGACCCACCCAAAACGGCAGTCCGAGCGAACCCATAAGCAACCTTCCGGCCCGTCATCCGCGAGCCGCTGCGGTCAATAGAATCACCGACACTGCGGTGCCGACGGTCCCGTACGCGTTTCGTGACCGAAGTGAACGCGAAGCGTTGCAGGGCGCCTACGGGTCACGAGACGACCACGTGGTTACCAAGGCGTCTACGTGATCGTCACGCCACCGTCCACCACGATGGTCTGGCCGGTGACGTAGCCACCGGCCTCGGATGCGAGCCAGACGACGGCGGCCGACAACTCGTGCGGCTCACCCAAGCGCTTGAATACGACCCGGTCGGCCACGGTGCGGTCCAGATAGCCCGGCTTGTACTCGTCGGTCATCTCGGACTTGAAAAAGCCCGGGGCCAGGGCGTTGACGCGGATCCCCTTGCGCTCGCCCCACTGTTGGGCGAGGTCGCGGGTGAGGCCGACGATCGCGGCCTTGCTGGCGCTGTAGGCGGCCTGGGGCAGCGCGGCGGTGGTCAGACCCAAGATGCTGGCGATGTTGATGATCGAACTGCCCGGCTGCATCACCCGCCCACACGCTTGGGCGGTCCAGTACGACCCGTTGAGATTGACGTCAACGACCTTGCGGAACTCCTCGGGCGTTTCCCGAGTGGCAGGCACGGCGGTGCCGACTCCGGCGTTGTTCACCAACACATCGACGCGGCCGAACTCCTGCATTGCCGCGTCGACGAGCGCCGTGCACTGATCGGGGTCGACGACGTCGGTCTGGACGTTGAGAGCGCGTTTGCCGGCGGCCCTGACGAGTTCTGCTGTGGTTTCCAGCTTTTCGGCACGCCGGGCAGCCAGCACCACATCCGCACCGGCTTGTGCAACCGCCTCGGCGAACGACACTCCAAGCCCGGACGATGCGCCGGTGATGACGACGACCTTGTCGTCGAGTCGGAAGCGGTCCAGAATCGTCATCTCCGACGTTCTCCTGTCTATCGTGGTAGCTGTGCTCGACCAACCGTAATGTGTGGGTTCGTCGCGCCCGGCGGGGCGGTGCTCGCCCGGTCGAGGGTTCGAACCGGCCATTGCGGGCACCACTAGGGGCAGTCGGTTCCGGTAAGGGATAGCGAGTAACGCATGGTTGTACCCGGGTGGGTGTGGGCGCTGACGATCGTCGCCATCGTCGGACTCTTGGCGTTCGACTTCTTCTTCCATGTACGCAAGGCTCATGTCCCGACCCTCAAAGAGGCGGCGATCTGGTCGGCGTTGTACGTCGGGATCGCGGTGCTGTTCGGGATCGGTGTGTTGATCTTCGGGGGCGTCGACCCCGGTGGCGAGTATTTCGCGGGGTATATCACCGAGAAAGCGCTGTCGGTCGACAACCTCTTCGTCTTCCTGATCATCATCAGCAGCTTCCGCGTGCCGCGCGAGGACCAGCAGAAGGTGCTGCTGTTCGGCATCGTGTTCTCGTTGATCGCGCGGACCGGCTTCATCTTCCTCGGCGCTGCGCTGATCAACACCTTCGCCTGGGTCTTTTATGCGTTCGGGTTGATCCTTCTGATCACCGCGGGCAACATGCTGGCACCGAACAACAGCGACTCGGAGACCGCCGACAACTTCATCATTCGGCTGGCGCGGAAGCTCTTTCACACCACCGAGCACTACGACGGCGACAAGCTGTTCACGACGGTGGACGGCAAGCGCGCGATGACGCCGATGCTGCTGGTCATGGTTGCCATCGGCGGCACCGACATCCTTTTCGCTCTCGACTCGATCCCGGCGATCTTCGGTCTGACCCAGAACGTCTACATCGTCTTCACCGCGACGGCGTTCTCGTTGTTGGGCCTTCGGCAGCTGTACTTCCTCATCGACGGCCTGCTCGACCGGTTGATCTACCTTTCGTACGGTCTCGCGGCGATCCTGGCGTTCATCGGTGTGAAGCTGATCCTGCATGCGCTGCACGAGAACAACGTGCCGTTCATCAACGACGGAGAACCCGTCACGGTCGTCGAAGTCAGCACCGGCCTCTCGCTCTCGGTGATCATCGGAGTCCTCGTCGTCACCGTCGTCGCATCGCTGTTCAGTAAGAGGGGAACGGCCCAGACGGCGATCGCCAACGCTCGCCGGCACGCTCGGGCCTATCTCGATTCCGAGTACACCCGCAGCGCCGCCGAACGCGAACGCATCTTCAAGGCGCTTCTTCGTGAGCGTGACCAGATCCTCGCGCTCGGTCCCAAGTACCGGCAGCTGGTTCGTGACGAAGATGCGCTCATCGAGCTGCTCGATCGCGCGGCCGCCAAGCACGATGAGGCGGTCGACCGCGGCGAAGCTGAACCCTTCACCCGCAAGGGGCTCACCGCCCGATAGCGCTCGGGAAATCACTTGTGTCTCTTTGGTTTCTGTGGTCACAAATGGGTCGGGGTTGTCGGTGGGTCGAACTAGTGTTCGAGTATGTCGGCGGAGCAGGTCACCCAGCGCATCGCGGCGATGGACCGCGAGCTGACCGCGTTGATTGCTGAGTCGTTCGACACGTTGGGCACCGCTGAGCAGTTGAGGGTGATCGTGCAGTGGGAGACGTTCACCCGGCGTCAAGCGGCAGTGAGCCACAGCATGGTGGCCGGGCTGGGGCGTGCGCCGATCGAGGAGTTGGGGGAAAACAGCGTGGCCGGGGCGTTGGCGGTGTTGTTGCGCCTTTCCAAGGCCGAGGCGCATCGGCGGGTGGCCGAGGCCAAAGAGTTGGCGCCGCGGCGGGCGATGACCGGCGAGACACTCGAACCGGTGCTGGCCCACACCGCCGCGGCTGTGGAGCAGGGCCTGGTGGGTGCCGAGCATGTGCGGGTCATCCGGCGGTTCTTTGACAAGCAGGTGCCGGCCTCGACGCCGTTTGACGTGCGCGAGGCCGCCGAAGGGCAGCTGGCGCAGCTGGCCACCAAGCACACACCTGAGGAATTGCGCGCGGCCGCCCAGCGGCTGGCGGCGTATTTGAACCCCGATGGGGATTTCTCCGATGAGTTGCGCGCGGCGCAGCGCTGGTTGCGTCTGGGTCGGCAGCGCCTTGATGGGATGAGTGAGCTACGTGGACTGCTTGATCCGGCCACCCGGGCGGCGTTGGAGGCGGTGCTGGCGGTGTGGGCGGCTCCTGGGCGCTGCCACCCCGACGGCGAAACCGAGGGCGAGGACGGTCAGCGATGTGCGGATCAGGATCCCTCGGCGCAGGCGGACGCGTCGGCGGAGACGGTGGCCGCTGATCGGCGCACGGTCGGGCAGCGCAACCACGATGCGCTCAATGCCATGTGCCGGAAGTTGCTCGCCTCGGGCACCACGTTGGGCAGCCATAACGGCTTGCCGGCGACGCTGCTGATCACCGCCAAGCTCAAAGAGCTCGAATCGGGCATCGGCCACGGGCTCACCGGCGGGGGGTCGCTGTTGCCGATGAGCGAGGTGATCAAACAGGCCTCCTCCGCGCACCACTATCTGGCGATCTTCGATGACCACACCGAAGAAATTCTGTACTTGGGGCGGGCTAACCGTTTAGCGTCCAAAGCCCAACGACTGGTGCTCTTCGCCAGGGATCGGGGCTGCACCCGGCCCGGCTGCACGGTCCCGGCTTACCACTGCCAGGTCCATCACGGGCACAAGGATTGGGCCGCTGGCGGTCAGACGGACATCGACGAGCTGACGCTGGCGTGTGGCCCCGACAATAGGCGGGTCAAACCCGGCGGCTGGCGCACCTACAAACGCAAAGACGGGCGCACCGCATGGCGTCCTCCGCCCCAGCTCGACACCGGCCAAGCCCGCGTCAACAACTACCACCACCCCAACCGCTACCTCATCCCCGACGACGGAGACGACGAGGACAGCGCAGACTGTCGCGACATCGACGACGGCGACGAATCAGGACTGAGCGTGAATTAGCCTGCCGCACAGCGCTTCGCACGCGTGTGGGCGAGTCGGGCCCGCCTTCACGCGATGGCTACCGCCGACGGGCACGGTCGCACAACGGCTCCGCATACACCGAAGGGGGCCGCATCGCTGCGGCCCCCTTTCGAACGTGGTCAGGGCTGTTTGGCGTACCGGATCAGGAATGCGGCTGCGACATATCCCGCGGCGACACCGATCACGAGCCACAACACCAACGGCACCACCAGCGACACCGGTGACCATCCGATGCTGGAGAACGTCGCAGCCGTGTAGAAGAGCCAGAGCACGCGGTAGAGCGACCAGAGCGCAGTCAGCCCCGCGGAGATTCCGATCACCAGGCTGTACGTCCGGTCGACGCGACTGACCTGCTCTTCGACGCGGGCGGGCACGATATTCATTGCTGTTCCTTTTCGTCATCACGTCGCCGGGATGGCTTCGTCGTGACCGAAGTACAGCCGGGGACCGGGACTACCGATCCCAATAAGTTCAACCCGCGGCGAGGATCGTCGTCAGCAAGACAAACGCCGACATCCCGATCGCGATGCCCACCCAGATCGCCGAGCTGATTCTGTCCGTAGAGGAATACGGATCATGGCTCATGACACATCTGTGCCCCCGGAGAGCCAGTGCAAACCCCGCAATCAAAGATCGCAAAACCAGCGGCCTTCAAAGCGCAGGAGAGCGACCTCGAGGAAGGCAGGACTGTGCTCACCGCTACGCTGCCCGTCGACATTGGGTGAACGAGAAGCGGTCGATGGCAGGGGATGGTCGAGATGGGTGTGTACGTAGTCACCGGGGCCGCGTCCGGCATGGGTCAGCAAGCCGCCACCAAGCTGAGAGCGCAGGGGCACACCGTCATCGCTGTCGACGTCAAAGAAGGCGACATCGAGGCCGACCTGTCGACCGCCGACGGGCGACAGAGCGCCGCTGATCAGGTGCTCGCCAGGTCGAACCGACTGGACGGTGCCGTGTTGGCCGCGGGGATCGGGCCGACACCCGGCAAGGACAGCACGCGGCGGATATTCGAGGTCAACTATCGCGGCGTGGTCGACCTGCTGCAGGCGTGGCGCCCCGCTCTGGCCGCGACCGAGCGAGCCAAAGTCGTGGTGATCGGCAGCAATTCGACAACCACCACCCCCGCGGTGCCGCGACGCACAGTGCGTGCGCTCTTGGATGGCGATACCGACAAAGCGGTGCGCTCCCTGAAGCTGCTCGGGCCTGCCGCGCCATCGCTCGGCTATGCCGCCTCGAAAATCGCGGTCTCCCACTGGGTCCGGCGCACCGCGGTGACACCACAGTGGGCGGGCGCGGGCATCCGGCTCAACGCCCTCGCCCCCGGCGCGATCCTGACGCCGCTGTTGGAGAAGCAATTGGCCACACCGCGCGAGGCCAAGGCGGTCAACGCCTTCCCGGTGCCTGTCGGAGGTTTCGGAGATCCCGCCCAGCTCGCCGACTGGATGTTGTTCATGCTGTCGGACTCCGCCGACTTCCTCTGCGGCAGCATCATTTTCGTCGATGGCGGTTCAGACGCCTACTTCCGGTCGCGGGACTGGCCGAAATCCGTGCCCGCTCGGCGGCTGCCGTCGTACCTGTGGCGGTTCCAGAGGTTCAACACCACCAAGTCCAAATAGTCGCCTCCGAAAGTCAGAACTTGGCTACGGCGCCGGCATCGACGGGTAACGCCGCCCCGGTGATGTACTGGGATTCGTCGGAGGCGAGAAACAGCACGGCGTTGCTGACGGCCCGTGCCTCGATCACCGGTTTCGGCAGCATGTGGAAGTGCCCGATGACCTGCGTGGCGTCCTCCATCGTCGGATCGCTGAGGTCGGGCCGGACCGTGCGGCGGAAGTGATCGTTGTCGATCATCGGTGTCAGGATGTTGCCGGGGTGGATCGAGTTGACTCTGATCCATTGCGGTGCAAGCTCATTGGCCAGCGAGTTCATCAACCCGACCACAGCGTGCTTGGCCGACGCGTAGTGGGCCATGTAGCCGCCGCCGCGAAGCCCCAACATCGAACTGACCAGGATGATCGAGCCACCGCCGTTGGTCATGTGCGGCAGTGCGGCTTTCACGGTGTGCCAGACGCCGGTCACGTTGATGTCGAACATCGTCTGCCACGCGGATTCCCGGATCATTGCGGCGGGCGCTGGATCGGCGCTGATGCCGGCGTTGGCGACGACGATGTCGAGCGGTCCGAGTTCACCGACCCCGCGCTCGAGAGCCGTCTGAAGGCTCGAGAGGTCGCGCACATCCGCCTTGGCGGTCACGATGCGGCGGCCCGATTTCTCGACCAGCGTTGCCGTGTCGGCGAGGTCTGCCTCCGTGGGGCCGGGATATCCGGCGGTGTCGATGTCATCGCAGACGTCGACGGCGATGACGTCGGCCCCCTCCTCGGCGAGCCGGACCGCGTGCTCGCGCCCCTGACCGCGGGCGGCGCCGGTGATGAACGCGACCTTGCCGGCAACCCGGCCGACCCTGTTCTCTGTCATTGCGGCCTTTCGCGTACACGGAAGTGGCGGTCAGTCAAACACGGTAGCGCCGAGGGGCGCTGATTCGACGCTTCCCAGAGGAGGTCGGAACGGTGGCCGCGGAAATCAGACTCGCGCGGCAGGGCGCTCGATTCCCTCGAGTTCGGCACGTGCCTGTCGCTCGACGAACAACGGGATGAAGTCGCGGATGGGACGATCCGCGAAGCGGGCATGCTGTTCGCGGACCAGGCTCGTCACCGCATCCGCCGGAACGCTGGGATAAGACCCCGCCAGACGGGCGGCGATCTGATCCAGGATCTGCTGCTCATTCAACTCGATCACCCGCAAATCTTGCTCTTAGAGGGGCTAACGGGTCAAGGTGCGACTGGAGGAAATCTTTCGGAGGACGTTCTGCCGTAGCGCGTGGCAGGCGGCTCTCTCGATCAGCCATATATCCACGGCTGCCTGCCGCGCCGATGGGGGTGCTGACGCACGAAACAGACGGCCGGGTAGGTACTTTCGTGAGAGCAACCCTAAGTGTGGCGAATGACGAAGTTCACCACGGCCTCGGCGAAGGCATCGTTGCGATCGCCGGCCACCATGTGTCCGGCGCCGCCGACATCGACGAAGTCGACGTCGGGGAAGCGGCCGAGAAACTCCCGGGCGCGCCCTTCGGTCACCAGGTCACTGAGCTGCCCGCGCACGAGCAGCATCGGAACCCCGTTGCGCAGAATCGCGTCGACCGCGGCGTGCATCCGGTCCACTTCGGTCACCTCGATCGGCGGCAACGCGGCGGTGCCGTCGATGAACTTCGGATCCCAGTGCCAGTACCAGCGACCGTCGCGTTCGCGCAGGTTCGTCTTCAAGCCGTTGAGGTCGGCCGGCCTTGGCCGGTGGGGGTTGTACTGCTGGATCATGTCGGCGACCTCGTCGAGCGATGCGAAGCCCGACGTCATCTTCTCGGCCATGAAATCGTGGATGCGTGACGCGCCGGACTCGTTCATATCCGGCACGATGTCGACGAGGACGATCGCGCGCACCGTACCGGGCGCGAGTTCACCGGCGAGCAGCATCGCGGTGAACCCACCAAGGGAAGCACCGACGATGACGGGCCGGGCGGGGAGCTCGCCGAGCACTTCGAGCACGTCCCCGGCGAACGTGGTGACGCGATAGTCGCCATCGGCCGACCAGTCGGACTCGCCGTGTCCGCGGAAGTCGACGGTGACGGCCTGCCACCCGCGTTCGGCGACCGCGGCCGCCGCTCGGCCCCATGACCGCCGGGTTTGTCCGCCGCCGTGCAAGAACACCACAGCCGGCGCGGCCGGATCGCCGATGCGGTCTGCGACGATCGTCACGCCGTCGTTAGTAGAGACACGAAAAACATTGGGAGCCAGGGTCATCGGCATACCCCGGCGATGACGGTCCGAGTGATCGCCTCGGCCCGGCTCCGGCGAAACGACCGCCCCTCGGTGAGGATCGCGTAGACGATCCCGCCGACGATGGCGTCGGCCGCCGCCTGCGATGTCGCGTCATCGATCCCGTCGGCCGACAACCGCGCTCTGACGCCCTCGTGCAGTGGGTCGCTGAAGCCCGCCTGCATGCGTGCCTTGGTGTCCTCATGCTCCATTCCCGCGACGGTGAGGATGCGCAGCATGGCGTTGCCGCGCTCGCCCGTGAGTGTGGCCGCGAGGCTGGCCGACCATCGGCTCAGGTCAGCCACGAGGTCGTCGGTGTGCCCGACGGGCCGCAGGATCTTGTCCGCATCCTCGAGCAGCACATCGGCGACGAGAGCCGGGCGGCTCGGCCACCACCGGTAGATCGTCTGCTTGCCGACACCGGCGCGCGCCGCGACCGCCTCGATGCTCAGCCCGTCGAACCCGCGCTGGAGTAGCAGTTCCTTGGTGGCCGAAATGATCGCCGTGCGGGACCGCTCGCTGCGGCGGCGGGGCGCTTTCGCCTCGGTGACCATCGGTTGACTCCGCATCTGAGGGGGTCGGCTTTACAGATGGTGACAGGATGCATAATCTTTGGCAAGACGAGACGTTGCGTCTCGTGGGAGTGGAGAGGGACGCGATTGGCCGGCCACCGGTGACGCCCAAGAAGCTCGTCATCGGCGCCAGCGGCTTCTTGGGTTCCCACGTCACCAAGCAACTGGTCGCCCGCGGTGACGACGTGCGCGTGCTGCTCCGTCCGACCAGTTCGACCCGCGGCATCGACGGCTTGCCGGTCGACATCCGGCGCGGCGAAATCTTCGACGCGGACGGCGTGCGCTCCGCGATGCGTGGATGCGATGTCGTGTACTACTGCGTCGTCGACGCGCGTCCGTGGCTGCTCGACCCCGCGCCGATGTGGCGCACCAATGTCGACGGCTTACAAGCCGTGCTGGATGTCGCCGTCGACGCGGGACTGCACCGCTTCGTGTTCACCAGTTCGATCGCCACCATCGGCCGCTCCAGCGACGGCCCCGTCGACGAAACCACCGCTCACAACTGGCTCGACATCGGCGGCGACTACGTCCGCAGCCGGGTGCAGGCCGAGCAGATGGTGCTGCGCTACGCCGCCGAGAAGGGTCTTCCCTCCGTCGCGATGTGCGTCTCGAACACCTACGGGCCGGGGGATTGGCTGCCGACCCCGCACGGGGCGCTGCTGTCGGCGGCCGTGCGCGGCAAGCTGCCGTTCTACATCGACGGTTTCGAGAGCGAGACCGTCGGCATCGAGGATGCCGCGCGGGCGATGATCCTCGCGGGTGAGCGCGGCCGGATCGGTGAGCGCTACATCGTCTCCGAGCGGTGGATGAGCGCGCGGGAGATCTTCGAAGCCGGTTGTGGCGCAGTGGGAGTCGAGCCCCCACGACGCGGCGTCCCGATCGCACTGATGGCAGCCGCGAGCTACCCGAGCAGCTGGATCGCCCGGCTCCGCGGCCGTGACACCTTGTTGACACCGCTGAACATCCGGCTGATGAACATCATGTCTGTAATGGACCACTCGAAGGCGGTACGCGAGTTGGGCTGGGAGCCGTCGCCGACGCCCGACGCGATCGCGGCGGCCGCGCAGTTCTTCCGGACATCACGTCGGTCCGGCAGGGGGTCCGGGTGAGCCTGGCCCTGACCCCCGAACAACGGGAACTCAGCGAGTCGGTCGCGCAGTTCGCGGCGCGGCGCGCCCCGGTGTCGGCCACCCGCGAATCCTTCGACCTGCTTGCGCAGGGCCGCCTGCCGTCATGGTGGGAGGAGTTCGTCGCCAACGGATTTCACGCCGTGCACTTGCCCGAGAACTACGGCGGTCAGGGCGGCGCCCTGCTCGACGCCGCCTGCGTGCTCGAGGCGGCGGGCAGGACATCGCTTCCCGGACCGCTGCTGCCGACCGTGGCGACGGGCGCGGTCGCCCTGCTGGCCGAACCGACCCCTTCGGCCACAGCGTTGCTGACCCGCCTCGCCGCCGGCGACGCGGCCGCGTTGGCGTTGCCCGGCGACTCGACGTTCACTGCCCGCGACGACGGCCACCGGTGGTCGATCAACGGCGACTCGGACCTGATCGCGGGGATTTGTGCGGCGACAACGGCTTTGGTCTGTGCCGTCAGCGACCGCGGGGACCACATCTGGCTCGCCATCGATACGACGCATCCCGCGGCGGCCGTCGAATCCGTGCGCGGCACCGACCTGTTGACCGACCTCGGCAGGTTGCGTCTTGCCGACTATCCGGTCGAGAAGACCGACGTTCTCAACGGTATCGACGCCCGGCGGGCCGAGTACCTTGCCACCGCGCTGACAGCGAGCGTGGCCGTCGGCATCACGCAGTGGTGTGTGGAAGCCGCCACCGCGCATCTGCGCACGCGCGAACAGTTCGGCAAGCTCATCGGCACGTTCCAGGCGCTGCAGCACAGCGCCGCAATGCTTCTGGTCAACAGCGAGTTGGCCAGCGCGGCGACCTGGGACGCGGTGCGCGCGGCGTCCGAACCGATCGACCAACACGCGATGGCCGCGGCCGGCGCTGCGCTGATGGCCGTCGCGCCGTGCCCGGACCTTGCCCTGGACACGCTGACGATGTTCGGCGCCATCGGCTTCACCTGGGAACACGACCTGCACCTCTACTGGCGGCGCGCCACCAGCCTGTCCGCGTCGATCGGGGACAGGAATCGCTGGGCCAAGCGGCTGGGTGAACTGACCGCCACTGGTGAACGCGATTTCTCGGTCGACCTCGGTGAGGCCGAATCCGCGTTCCGGGCCCGGATCGCCGAGACCCTCGAGGAGGCCGCGGCGCTGAGCAACGATGGCCCGGGGCGTCAAGGCGACTACGAGCACTTCGCCACGGGCGCGCAGCGCACCGCCATCGCCGATGCGGGATTGATCGCCCCGCACTGGCCGCCGCCCTGGGGAATCGACGCCAGCCCGCTGCAACAACTGATCATCGACGAGGAGTTCGGCAAGCGGCCCTCGGTGGTACGACCGTCGCTGGGAATCGCCGAGTGGATCCTGCCCTCACTGATCAAGGCCGGCTCCAAAGAGCTGCAGCAGCAGCTCATCACGCCCACCCAGCGCGGCGAACTGGCGTGGTGCCAGCTGTTCAGCGAGCCGGGTGCGGGTTCGGATCTCGCCGCATTGGCCACGCGGGCGACCAAGGTCGACGGCGGATGGCGCATCCACGGGCACAAGATCTGGACCTCATCGGCGCACCGGGCCGACTACGGAGCGCTACTTGCCCGGACCGATCCGACGGCCCCGAAACACCGCGGCATCGGCTACTTCATCATCGACATGCGCTCACCCGGGATCGAAGTCCAGCCGATCAAGCAGGCCAGCGGGGAACAGGAGTTCAACGAGGTCTTCCTCGACGACGTCTTCGTCCCCGACGGGATGCTGCTCGGCGAGCCGACCGGGGGGTGGGCGCTGGCCATCGCCACCATGGCCGAAGAGCGTTCGGCCATCAGTGGTTACGTGCAGTACGACCGGGCAGCGCCACTGCGTCGAAGCGCCGCGGCACCCGACAGGCCGCGCGAGGACGCGCTGCGCGAGCTGGGGGAACTCGACGCCTACGCCAACGCGATCAAAGCACTCGGTGTGCGCGAGACCATCCGGCTGCTCGACGGGCAGGCTTCGGGCGCGGCGTCCAGCATCGCCAAGGTTGCGATGAACGTGCTTCTGCGACGCACGTTCCCGGCAACCCTCGGCTCGGCGGGCCGATCGGCGATGGCCGCCGAATCCGACGTCGTACAGCCGTATCTGCGAGTGCCCGCCGAGCTGATCGGAGGCGGCACCAAGGAGATTCAACTCAACATCATCGCCCAGATGATCCTCGGGCTCCCGCGCAAGTGATCAACTGAAGAAGGACACCCATGGGACTACGTGGTGAAGCCGCGATCGTCGGCTACGTCGAACTGCCGCCCGAGCGGTTCAACAAGGCGACCCCGGCGCCGTTCACCCTCGAGCAGTGGGCGGAGCTGGCCTCGGCTGCGCTGCAGGACGCCGGGCTCTCAGGAGAACTCGTCAACGGCATCGTCACCTCACACCTGGCCGAGTCGGAGATCTTCGTACCGTCCACGATCGCCGAATACCTGGGCGTGCGAGCCAACTTCGCCGAGCTCGTCGACCTCGGCGGGGCGAGCGCGGCGGCGATGGTGTGGCGGGCGGCCGCGGCGGTCGAGCTCGGCTTGTGCGACGTGGTGCTGTGTGCGCTGCCGGCGCGCTACATCACGCCGATGTCGGAGAAGAAGCCGAAGCCGTTGGTAGACGCCGTGTTCTTCGGTTCGTCGAGCAATCAGTACGGTTCTCCGCAGGCCGAATTCGAGATCCCGTACGGCAACCTGGGGCAGAACGGGCCGTACGGTCAGGTAGCCACCCGCTACGGAGCGGTGTACGGCTACGACGAGCGGGCGATGGCCAAGATCGTCGTCGATCAACGGGTCAACGCCAATTACACCGAAGGCGCGATCTGGAAGGACAAACCACTAACCGTCGACGACGTGCTGAACAGCCCGATCATCGCCGACCCGTTGCACATGCTCGAGATCGTGATGCCGTGTGTGGGCGGCGCAGCGGTGGTCGTCGCGAGCGCGGACATCGCCAGGCGAGCGCGGAACAGGCCGGTGTGGATCAAGGGTTTCGGCGAGCACGTCCCGTTCAAGACCCCCACGTACGCGGCCGATCTCCTGCACACCCCGATGGCGGAGGCCGCCGCAACCGCTTTCGGCATGACCGATCTGACCCGCACCGATATGGACATGGTCTCGATCTACGACTGCTACACGATCACCGTGCTGCTGTCGCTGGAGGACGCCGGGTTCTGCGAGAAGGGCAAGGGCATGCAGTTCGTCGCCGACCACGACCTCACGTTCCGCGGGGACTTCCCGCTGAACACCGCCGGGGGCCAACTCGGTTTCGGCCAGGCCGGTCTCGCGGGCGGAATGCACCACGTCTGCGATGCGACGCGCCAGATCATGGGCCGGGCCGACGCCGCACAGGTGCCCGCCTGCAATCGCGCGTTCGTGTCCGGTAACGGCGGAATCCTGTCCGAGCAGACCGCCCTGATCCTCGAGGGAGACTGACCCGTGACCACCTTCGAGCGGCCCATGCCGGTGAAAACCCCGACCACCGCGCCTTTTTGGGATGCGCTGGCCCAGCACCGCATCCTGATCCAGTACTCGCCGTCTTCGGATGCGTACGTGTTCTATCCGAGGGTGCGAGCCCCGCGGACCCTCACCGACGACCTCGAGTGGCGCGAGATCTCCGGGATGGGCACGCTGTACTCGTACACGGTGGCGCGCCGGCCCGTCGGGCCGCACTTCGCCGATGCGGTGCCTCAGCTGCTGGCGATCGTCGAATGGGATGAGGGACCGCGGTTTTCCACCGAGCTGGTCGACGTTGAACCCGGCGACCTGAGAGTCGGGATGCGGGTCAAACCCGTGTTCTTCGACTACCCCGAGCACGACGTGACGATGCTGCGCTACACCCCGGCATAGTCGCTCAGCGCTGCAGGGGGGCCAGCAGCGCTTCGAGGCCGTAGGCGAACACCGCGTCATAGTCGGTGGGTGACTGCAGCGCTTGCACGAGGGCACGGTCGGGCCAGTCATCGGTCCACAGCGACGGGTCCTCCTCGTCGTGTTTCTCGCCGCGCACGGCCGAAAACTGCATCACCGCAGACGAAATGACATGCACCTCGACCGCACGCAGCACCAGGGCAGCGTCCTGGCCCATCACCCCGAGCTCGGCGAGTTGGGCCGCCAGCGCCTGTTGAACCGGCAGGAACAACCGCGGTGTCTGGTCGCGCTCGTGGGCGATGGCGAGCAGATGTTGTCTGCTGATGAGTGCCCGCCGCTGAGCATGCGCGAGCGAGGCGATGCGGTCGACCGCGGTGTCGCCCTCGTTGGGCAGATGTGCCATCTCGTCGAGCAGCCGGTCCACGAGACTGTCGAACAGCTTGTCGCGGCCGCCGACGTGCCAGTAGATCGAGGTCACCGCCACCCCGAGCTGCTCGGCCAGCCCGCGCATGGTGAAGCCGTCCACCCCGTGCAGTTCGATCATCCTGGCGGCGGCGTCGAGGATGACCTCTGCGTTGACCGCCTCCTGGCCCCTAGCGGCCGTCCGTCGTGTCGCCACCGGGCTCACCCCCGGTCATCCGTTCGGACTCGGGCAGGTCGAGGTAGCGCTCGAGGTTGCGGTGCATGTTGATCACGCGGCGCTCCTCGTTGGACAGCGTCAGGTGCTTCAAGCCCGGCTGGTGCAGGCCCCGCTGTAAACCCGCCAACACCGAGATGTCCTGGGTGAGAACCAGTCCGGGGTGGGCGTCTTCGGCCTTCATGCGCACGTCGACGGGCTTGGTACGTGGCGAGCCTGGCGCCATCCGTGTCCACAGCAGCATCACCAATTCGCCGCGGTCCGGATCGGATCCCGGATGTGACGTCATCACCGTCAGGTGGTCGGCATTCATCAGCAGCGTCATGTTCGGGAACACGTTGTACTGGTGCAGCCGCATGATCTGCTCGGTGCCCGCCCATTGCAGGTCGACACCGCGGGATGCGGCGAATGCGCGTGTGCGGGCGGCGATGACATCGGCGACCGACGCGCCGGCTTCGCGGTCGTCGGGCAGCGGGGTGCCCTCCTCGACGCCCATCAATGCGCCCTGCGTGCACACGTACGCGTCCCATACCTCGTCGTCGCTGACCGACTGTTTCAAGTGGGGGCTCGGCACCCCGTACAGCTGTTCGGATTTGCCCGTGTGTCCCCAGATCGTCTGTGGGGCGTAGACATCGTCCATGCAGCGATGCAACTCAGGGTGCAGGGTTTGAATGTGGTAGGTCTCGCTGTAGCCGTCGACGATCGTCTTCCAGTTGGCGTCGACGTCGATCGTCATCGTGGCGTAGCAGCGGAAGTCGGCCAGCCTGCACCATTCCACATCGGCGGGCATCGCCTCGAGGTATTCGAGCAGCGGCATCGCGTCGACATCGAGGTTGACGAAGACCAGCCGTTCCCAGGTGTCGACGGCGACCGGCACCAGCGGCAGCTCGGACATGTGTAATGCGCCGAACCCCTTGCGGTTCGGTACCCGCCGCAGCGATCCGCCGAGATCCCACGTCCAGCCGTGGTACCCGCACCGCAGCTCGCGCAGACCCGAGCCCGCCCCGGAGCACAGTGAGTTGCCGCGATGCCGGCACACGTTCTGAAACGCCCGCAGAACGCTGTCGTCGCCGCAGACGATCAGCACGGAGTATGGGCCGCAGCGATATTCGAAGTAGTCGCCAGGCTCGGCGACGTGATCAGTCGTGCAGGCCAGTTGCCACACCTTGGGCCACATGCGTTCGATCTCGAGAGCAGCGAATGCGGGCGAATAGTACCGCTCGGCCGGCACCAGGGTGGGCCGCGCGGGCGGGGTGCCGATCGCATCTTCGCGTCGGACTTCTTGCGCTGTGTGTGTCACGAACGGTCCTCTCCGAAGTCGCCGCGAAGCTTCTGTAACGGTGTTACAGTGCCCGACATTAGCGGCTGACATCCGGATGCGGAGGAGTAATCGTGTTCGACCTGAAAATCACCGGCGGAACCGTCGTCGACGGCACAGGAGCGGACCGGTACACCGCCGACATCGGCATCAGGGACGGCAGGATCGTCGAAGTCCGTCGCCGCGGACACGGCGACGCTCCGCTGGAGGGCGAAGCCGCCGAGACGATGGATGCCACCGGGAAAGTCGTCGCACCGGGCTTCGTCGACATCCACACCCATTACGACGGGCAGGTCAGCTGGGACAGCTTGCTCGAGCCCTCCAGCGGCCACGGGGTGACCACCGTGGTGACCGGCAATTGCGGCGTCGGGTTCGCACCGGTGCGGCCAGGCCACGAGGAATGGCTGATCGGGTTGATGGAGGGCGTCGAAGACATCCCGGGCACCGCGCTCACCGAGGGCATCTCGTGGGGGTGGGAGAGTTATCCCGAATACCTCGATGTCGTCGAAAAGCAGGACTTCGCCATCGATGTGGGCAGCCAGATCGCCCACGGCGCGGTGCGCGCGTATGCGATGGGGGAGCGCGGAGCCCGCAACGAGCCCGCCTCACCGGAGGACATCGCGGTGATGGCCCGCCTCGTGCAGCAGGGCATCGAGGCCGGTGCGCTGGGCTTCTCGACGTCGCGCACGCTGGGGCACCGGGCCATCGACGGTGAACCGGTTCCGGGCACCTTCGCCGCCGAAGACGAACTGTTCGGCCTCGGCCGCGCCATGGCCGCCGGCGGGCGGGCCGTGTTCGAGCTGGCGCCGCAGGGGGTCGCGGGCGAGGACATCATCGCGCCCAAGAAGGAACTGGAATGGATGAAGCGTCTCGCCGCCGAGATTGACCGACCCATCTCGTTCGGGATGATCCAGGTCGATGCGGCGCCGGACCTGTGGCGGGAACAGCTCGACATCTCGGCCGAGGCCCACGCGTCAGGCAGTGAACTCTATCCGCAGATCGCCGCGCGCCCGTTCGGGATGCTGTTCGGCTTCCCGGGCCATCACGCCTTCACCCACCGGCCGACCTTCCGCAAGCTGAAGGCCGAATGCAGCCGCGAAGAGTTGGCCGCGCGCCTGGCGGACCCGGCGGTCAAGGCCGCGATCCTGGCCGAGGAGGACTTGCCGCCCGATCCGAATGTGTTGTTCGACAACATGTTCGCGCTCGTGCAGTACTCGCTGGGTCGCATCTATGCGCTGGGCGATCCGCCCGACTACGAACCGACGGTCGAACGCACCGTGGACAAGATCGCCAGCGACCGCGGTGAGGACCCGCTGACCACGTTGTACGACCTGATGCTCGAGGACGACGCAACGGCGATGCTGATGCTGCCGTTCTACAACTATTTCTACGGCAACCACGACGCGATCCGGGAGATGCTGCTGCATCCGGCGGGTGTGGTCGGGTTGTCCGACGGCGGCGCACATTGCGGCATGATCTGCGACGCGTCGTATCCCACGTTCCTTCTCACGCACTGGGCGCGAGACCGCCACCGCGGTGACAAGCTTCCGCTGGAATACGTGGTGCGCAAACAGTCTCACGACACCGCGCAGCTGTTCGGGCTGACCGATCGCGGCGTCATCGAGGTAGGCAAGAAGGCCGACGTCAATGTCATCGACATGGATGCACTGACATTGCATCCCGCGCGGATAACCTATGACCTGCCTGCGGGGGGACAGCGGTTGGTGCAGGGCGCCTCCGGTTACACCGCGACGATCGTCAGCGGCGTGGTGACGCGCCGCGACGGCGTCGACACGGGCGCCCGGCCGGGGCGCCTTGTGCGCGGCGCTCGCTGATCCCGGATCAGCCGCAGACGAGAGACGGCCCCCTCGTTGCCGAGGGGGCCGTCATCGTCGTACCTACTTAGTTGCTGCCGGAACCGCTGCCCGACCCGGAACCGCTGCCCGAGCCGGAACCGCTGCCCGAGCCGGAACCGCTGCCCGAGCCGGAGCCCGTGCTGCCGGAGCTGTTGGCCGAGCCGGTGCTGCCGGAGCCGGTGCCGGTGCTGCCGTCCGAACCGGTGCCGGTGCTGTCTGTCGAGCCGGCGCTGCCGATCGAACCGGTGCTGCCGGTCGAACCGGTGCTGCCGGTCGAACCGGTGCTGCCGGAGCCGGTCGTGCTGCCGGCACCGGTGGTGGTGCCGGAACCGCTGGTGCTGCCGGTGCTGCCGCTCCGGCTGGTGCTGATGCCCGAGGTGTTGCTGCCGGTGTTGGTGTTCGAGCCCGTGGTGCTCTCGGCGTCGGTGGTGCTGTCGCCGGCATCCTCACCAGCGTCCGAGCCTTCCTCGGCGCCGGTGCTCACCTCGCTGCCCTCCTCGGCGCTCTCCTCGGTGCCTTCGGCTTCCTCGGTGGCTTCGTCGGTGCTCTCCTCGGTGCCTTCGGCTTCCTTGGCGGCTTCGCCCGTGCTTTCGCCGGTGCCTTCGCCTTCGCCTTCGCCGTCGTTGGCACCTTCGTCTTCACCCTCGCCGTCATTGGCGAGGCTGATCGCGAGTGTGTCACCACCGAAGCTGAACTGGCCCGGGCCACCCGGCGCGCTCAGGGTCGACGCAGCAGGAACCGGAGGCGCGATCGCGTTGGCGATCTGGCTGGGCAGCGTGACCGCGAGATAGGTGAACAGACCACGGTCGAGCAGACCCTGCCACTCCGAGGGGGAGGCGGCGGGCTGGAATCCGTTGACCAGAGCGCTGAGCGCCAGCACCGGGAGGTTCACCAGGTTGGTGACGGCGTCGGCGATGTTGCCTGCGGCCAACGCTTCGCGTGTGGCGTCGAAAATCTCGGTCGACTGCACGATCGAGCCGACGATCGGTTCGAAAATCGCCTTGGTGAGCGCGAATTCAGAGACGACATCGAGCAGTGCAGGCAACTTCTCCGCGCCGGGCAGCGCCCCCACGAACTGCGAGGGGATGGAGAGGATCGGGATCAGCGGCCGCATTCCGGCCAGGAACCTGAGCACGAACCAGCCGTTGACCTTCGAGAAAGCCTCGAAGAACTGTCCCTGCGACAGGTAGGTCAGTGACTCGCTAATCACACCGGGAAGCTGTTCAGCCGCCAGCCGCATCGCCTCGATGGTCCCCGAGATCGCCGTCTCGATGGTGGGTCCGTACTTCGAATTGAAGTTGAGAACCTCATTCAGCAGAGGACCCGGGTTCAGGGTGTTCTGAATCAGGACATTGGCGGTCTCGCGGAAGATGTAGCCGGTGCTCAGCTGCCTCAAGAGGTTTTCCGTCGCGCCGGCGGAGTCTCCGGTCAGCGTCTCCAGGCTTCCGAACGTGTCGGCGATGGCCTGTCCCCACACGAGGAGCGGATTGCTGGCCGCCGTGAGCTGGACCGCGGCGTGCGCGACGCGCTCCTGGACATCCTGAACAGTGGGCATCGGGGGGGCTACCGGGCTGACCGCGATCACGCTGGCACTTGCCATTGCGACGCCAGCAACCAACAGCTTGGAGTTGCGCCGACTCGATGGCGAGTAACTGGGTGGGAGGTCCTGAACCGGCGGACCGGCCTGAACTGCTAGTTGCACGTTTTCTCCTGTTGTGCCTGTGAATTTGCCAAATGGCAGCTGAAGATTAGCTGAGCCTAACCTAAGAGGCAAGTGATTCGTACCACTAAACAGGGTGGACTATGCTGGCCGGTCCTGCGCTGTCACAGGCTCGCCATAACTCGGCATATTGCAGATGACGCACGGTACTTGCATGTGCACGCAGTGATCGTAAGGAAACTTACACGAGAGCGAGCCACCGTCCAGGGCCACCTCTCCGCAACGCCGTGACCTGTGACACATCAGAGCAAGAGTCTGCTGAAGGTCGGGTGGATAAGTTGCTGGAAGTCGACTCTCAGGTCGCCGGGGCTTCCGGCGACCTGAGCGCAACGACTTCGCCCGAGCCGCATCCTTCCGCGCAAGTGCTCATGGTGGGCAAAGAGCTAGGCCTGAGCTTCTCCGTCACCTCACTTGACTGCGAGCGTTGCGGTGGCCCTGCCTCGCACCGCCGCCGACCCACCCAGGCAAACCGGTGACACCGCGTCCTCCCAGAAACCGGCCACGAGCTGGTCTTCAAAGATTGACAGCCGATAGTTCGACAGGCTAGATATACGACACGCACGGTGGACAGGGTCATGGGGACACGGTCGGCCTGCGACACGCGCGCCACCGAAGGGTCATGGGATGACCGCAATTCGACCAGCCCGCAGTCCGTCCGGAACGCAGGCCGAACGATCGCGCATCGCTCATGCCATCCGGGTGCTCTCGGTGCCGATCATCATCGGCTGGCTGGTGCTGACCGCGGTAACCAACGTGTTCGTCCCGTCGTTGGAGAAGGTCGGCGAGGCCAACACCGTCTCGATGAACGCCCACGACGCGCCGGCTTTCATCGCGATGCAGCGCATCGGCGCGAACTTCCAGGAGTTCGACTCCGACAGCAACGCGATGGTCATCCTGGAGGGTGACAAACCGCTCGGCGCACAAGCACGCCGCTACTACGACGAGTTGATCCAGAGGTTCCGCGCCGACCCAGAACACGTCGAGCATGTCGCCGATTTCTGGAGCGACCCGCTGACCGCAGCGGGGGCGCAGAGCGCCGACGGAAAGTCGGCGTATGTGCAAATCTATCTGCGCGGGAACATCGGCGAGACGATCGCGAACGAATCGATCCAAGCGGTCCGCGACATCATCACGGAAGTCCCTGCCCCGCAGGGAATCAGGGCGTACGTCACCGGCGGAGCGGCGTTGAACGCCGACCAGCGCGTCGCGGGTGACAAGGGAGCCGTCAAAGCAACTGTCGCAACGCTGATCGTCATCGCGGTGATGCTGCTGATCGTCTACCGCTCGATCGCCACCATGGTGCTGATCCTGTTCATGGTGTTCGTCGAACTCGGCGCCTCCCGTGGCATCGTCGCCTTCCTCGGCAACACCGGACTGATCGGGCTCTCGACATTCGCCACCAGCCTGCTGACCCTGATCGCCATCGCCGCGGGAACCGACTACGCGATCTTCCTGATCGGCCGGTATCAAGAGGCCCGCCAGGCCGGCGAGGACAAGGAAACCGCCTACTACACCATGTTTCACGGCACTGCCCACGTGGTGCTGGGCTCCGGTCTGACGATCGCCGGCGCCTTGTTGTGCCTGAAGTTCACCAGGCTGCCGTGGTTCCAGACCATGGCGGTGCCATGCGCGGTGGGCGTTCTCGTCGCGGTGATCGCCGCCTTGACGTTGGGCCCGGCTGTCACCGTCGTGGGTAGCCGGTTCGGATTCTTCGAACCGAAGCGACCGATCAACTCCCGCGGATGGCGACGGGTCGGCGTCGTGGTCGTGCGGTGGCCGGGGCCGGTTCTCGTCGCGACCTGCGCCCTGTCGCTGGTCGGGTTGCTGGCGCTGACCGGATACAAGGTCGACTACGACGGGCGGCACTTCCTTCCCGCTGACACCCCGTCGAACATCGGATACGACGTCGCCGACCGGCATTTCGACGCTGCCCGGATGAACCCCGAACTGATGATGGTCGAGAGCGACCACGATCTACGCAACTCGGCCGACTTCCTGGTGATCGACAAGATCGCCAAGGGGGTCTTTCGCGTACCCGGCATCGCCCGCGTGCAGACCATCACCCGGCCGCAGGGTAAGCCGATCGAGCACACCACTATCCCGTTTCTGCTGAGCATGCAGGGCACGACCAACCAGCTCAATCAGAAGTACCTGCAGGACCGGATGGCCGACATGTTGGTCCAGGCCGACGAGATGCAGTCGACCATCGACCAGATGGAAAAGATGGCAAGCCTGATGCAGCAGATGGCCGACACCACTCACAGCATGGTGCGAAAGACCAAGGAGATGACGGTCGACATTGCCGAATTACGGGATCACATCGCCGATTTCGACGACTTCTTCCGACCCATCCGCAGTTACTTCTACTGGGAACCGCACTGCTTCAACATTCCGATCTGCTGGTCGCTGCGCTCGATCTTCGACACCCTCGACGGCATCGACACGTTGACCGATGACATCGAGCACCTCGTGCCCGATCTCGAACACCTCGACAGCCTGATGCCTCAGCTGATCCTGCTGCTGCCCCAGCAGATCGAAACCATGAAGACGATGAAGACCATGATGCTGACCATGCACTCCTCGCAGAAGGGACTGCAGGATCAGATGGCCGCGATGCAGGAGAACTCGCACGCCATGGGCGACGCGTTCGACGCATCGATGAACGACGACTCGTTCTACCTGCCGCCAGAAGCGTTCGAGAACAAGGACTTCCAGCGCGGCATGGAAAACTTCATTTCACCGGATGGTAGGTCGGTGCGCTTCATCATCGAGCATGAGGGTGATCCCGCCACCCCAGAAGGCATCGACCACATCGACGCGATCAAGCTCGCGGCCAAGGAAGCCATCAAGGGCACCCCGTTGGAGGGGTCCACCATCTACCTCGGCGGAACCGCGGCAACGTACAAGGACATGCGCGACGGCTCCAACTACGACCTGATGATCGCCGGATTGTCCGCTGCGGCATTGATCTTCATCATCATGCTGATCATCACGCGGGCGGTGGTGGCCGCTGCGGTGATCGTCGGAACGGTTCTGCTTTCGCTGGGCACGTCGTTCGGACTGTCTGTGCTCGTCTGGCAACACCTGCTGGGCATCAAGCTGCACTGGATCGTGTTGGTGATGTCGGTGATCCTGTTGTTGGCCGTCGGCTCGGATTACAACCTGCTGCTGGTTTCCCGGTTCAAGGAGGAACTGCACCACGGGTTCAAAATCGCGATCATCCGTGCGATGGCCGGTTCGGGGAAGGTCGTCACTTCGGCGGGCCTGGTGTTCGCCGCGACGATGGCCTCGTTCGTCGTCGGCGATCTGCGCAGCATCGCCCAGGTCGGCAGCACGATCGCGTTGGGTCTGTTGTTCGACACCCTCATCGTGCGCGCGTTCATGACGCCGTCCGTCGCCGCCCTGCTCGGCCGTTGGTTCTGGTGGCCGCAGAGGGTGCTCACTCCGGCATCGCAGCGCAGGATGGCCGCCGTGTTCCCGGAGCGGGCGGCGGTGGGAAGCAGTGTCCGCGGCCGAGCAGAACCGAAGTCATAGAGCTTTCCGAACGCGCTCCTTCTTCGGGGTCTGTGGTGCCATGATTGGCAGATGTCGAACCCCGACGTGGCGGACAGCCCACTACCGTCTGCCTCGGCTTGGGCTATTGCGGACCGCAATGTCGGCACGTTCAGGTTCTGGTTCGTCGGGCAGCGCTGGGAGTGGTCGGACGAAGTGGCGCGGATGCACGGGTACGAACCGGGCACCGTCGTGCCGACAACCGAACTGCTGCTGTCGCACAAACATCCCGACGACCGACAGCACGTCCAGGATCTACTCGACCACGCCCTGCACCTGGGTGGCTCGTTCTCGAGCCGCCACCGGTTCATCGACACCGCGGGCAGGTTGCATACCGTCATCGTGATCGGCGACCGGATGCTCGACGACAAGGGTGCGGTGGTCGGCACCGAGGGCTACTACATCGACCTGACCGACACGTTCGCCCAGACCCGCCGCCAAGCGTTGAGTGACTCGCTGCCCGAGCTGTTCGAGGCCAGAGCGGCGATCGAGCAAGCCAAGGGCGCCCTGATGCTCGTCTACTGCATCGACGCCGAAGCCGCGTTCGAGTTGCTGATGTGGCGCTCACAGCACACCAACACGAAGTTGCGCTCCCTGGCCGCGCAGATCGTCGCCGAACTCGGCACGATCGATCCCCAGCGGGACGACCTGCGAAGGCAGTTCGACCATCTGCTGCTCACCGCGCACACCCGCGCCGAGTAGGTGATCGAGGGCCGTGGATGCGCGTGGTAACTGAAGTCGCCGCCGGGGTATCACCAAGGCATGACGGATCAGACGCGCGCACCGCTCCGCCACTGACGGGTGGGATGACGTGGCGCAATTAGAGGTGAGCCTGGACATGCGCGACACCGCGGTGGTGGTGTCGGTCGCAGGCGAGATCGACTCGAACAGCGTCGGATCGCTGCAGCCACACCTTGACCGCGCGGTCGAGGCCGCCGACGAGCATCCAGCCAAGTTGCTGATCGTCGAACTGTCCCGGGTCGGCTACTTCGGCAGTGCGGGCCTGAACGCCGTCCTCGAGTGTTACGAGAAGGGCTTGGCGGCGGGGGTGACGGTGCGGTTGGTGGCCGCCAACCCCGAGGTGGTCCGCCCCATTGAGGTCACCAAGCTCGACAAGGTTCTGCGGCCGTACGGATCCGTGGCCGATGCGGTCGACGCATGAGTGACCCGAGGGGGCCGCAGAATCGGTTGACCACAGTTTTCGATGCCGACGGCGAGGTCGGTCCCGATCTGGCCGAGGTTCGGTGGGCCGCCACACCCCTGGGGACGCCGGACGGCTGGCCGCAGAGCCTGCGAACCGCGGTCAACATCCTGCTGTCCTCGCGATTCCCGATGTGGATGGCGTGGGGGCCCGATCTGACTTTCTTCTGCAATGCCGCCTACCGACGGGACACGTTGGGCCGCAAGTATCCTTGGGCCCTCGGCCGGCCGGCGCGCGAGGTGTGGGCCGAGATCTGGCCCGATATCGGCCCGCGAATCGATCTCGTGCTCTCCACCGGAGAGGCGACCTGGGACTCGGCACTGCTCCTGTTCCTCGAGCGCTCCGGCTATCAGGAGGAGACCTACCACACCTTTTCCTACAGCCCGCTGCGCGACGACGAAGGGCTGGTCGTGGGCATGCTGTGTGTGGTCAGCGAGGACACCCAGAAGGTGATCAGCGAGCGCCAGATGGCGACGTTGCGCGACCTCGGATCGGACCCGAGCGCGGTGCGTACCGAAGAAGAGATCATGGCGTTCGCCGAACGCCAGCTGGGTCAGAACCTGCGTGACCTGCCGTTCACGTTGATCTATCTGTTCGACGCCGACGACGGTGCACGTCTTGCCGGATCCACCGGGGGCATCGCCGACCATCCGATCGCATCGACGTGGGTGCCCGCAGACAGCGATGGCAGTTGGCCGCTCGACAAACCTGCGCGCGGTGAGACGACGGTGCTCGCGCTCGACGACGACAGGTATGCGGACCTGCCGACCGGTGATTGGCGCGACCCACCGACACACGCGCTGATCGTCCCACTGCAACAACAGGGCGGTTCCCCGATCGGTTTCCTGGTCGCCGCGCTCAACCGCTACCGTCCGCTCGACGACACCTACCGCGGCTTCGTGTCGCTCGTGGCGGGCCATGTCGCCGCGGGCGTCGGCAGTGCGCGCAACTACCAGGCTCAGCAGCAGCGCGCAGAAGAGCTCGCCGAACTCGACCGTGCCAAAACGGCGTTCTTCTCCAACATCAGCCACGAGTTCCGGACCCCCCTGACGTTGATCCTCGATCCGGTCGCCGAACTGCGGACCCGCGGCGCCGACCTCGACGCTCTGGCTCGCGAGGAGCTGGACATCGTGTGGCGCAACGGGTTACGGCTGGCCAAACTGGTCAACACGCTGCTCGACTTCTCGCGTATCGAAGCCGGCCGCATGCGGGCGAGCTTCGCCCCGGTCGAGCTCGCGTCCGTCACCGCCGAACTCGCCAGCGTCTTCCGATCGGCGATCGAGCGTGCCGGCCTCACGTTCACCGTCGACTGTCCTCCTCTCGGCGAAACGGTATACATCGACCGCGACATGTGGGAGAAGGTCATCTTCAACCTGCTGTCGAACGCGCTGAAATTCACCTTCACCGGTGGCATTTCGGTCAACGCGACCCGCGACGGCGACGACGCGGTGGTGACCGTCTCCGATACCGGAGCCGGAATTGCCGCCGCGGAGATACCCCGGTTGTTCGAACGGTTCCACCGGATCGAGAACGTGCGGGCGCGGTCGAATGAGGGCAGCGGGATCGGCCTGGCCTTGGTCAAGGAACTGGTCGAACTCCATGGCGGCAGCATCACCGCCGAGAGCAGCGAAGGTGTCGGCACCACGTTCGCGATCCGCCTGCACTTCGGCACCGCGCATCTACCGGCCGCGGCGCTCTTCTCCGCAGATGACACGCAGACAGCGGCCGCAGGTGCCGAGCCCTACCTCCAGGAGGCGCTGCGGTGGCTGCCCGCCGACGGCGAAGGGCCTGCCCCCGATGTGCCCTCGGAGCTGCCCGGCTCACCCACTTCGCCTCCGGTTCCGGGCACCACACCGCGGGTGCTCATCGCCGACGACAACGCCGACATGCGTGATTACGTCGCCCGGATGCTGCGCAACGACGGATACCTCGTCGATGCCGTCACCGACGGTCAGCAAGCGCTGGACGCGGTCCGCACGGAGCTGCCCGACATGGTGGTCAGCGACGTCATGATGCCGCGTCTGGACGGTCTTCAACTGGTCGCCGCCTTGCGGTCAGACCCGCGCACCGCGGCCGTACCGGTGCTGATGTTGTCCGCCCGCGCCGGACAGGAAGCCGCCATCGAGGGTTTACAGGCCGGCGCCGACGACTATCTCGTCAAGCCGTTCGCCGCCGCCGAACTGCTGGCGCGCGTGCGCGCGAACGTCAAACTCGCAAGGATCCGCAATCATCACGCCCGCTGGCGCACCGCGCTGATCGACTCGCTGCAGGAGGCGTTCTTCGTGGCCGACGAGCGCGGCGCGGTGATCGAAATCAATGCGGCGTTCACCGACATCCTCGGCTACGGCGTCGAGGAACTGCCGTATGAACCCGTACAACCGTGGTGGCCGACGGCGGAGTCGGATCCAGAAGCGCATCACCAAGCCAACCAGCTGTTGTCACAGATTATGCGTGAACCGCATGGCAGGCACACGGTTCCGGTTACGCACCGCGACGGGCACCGTCTGTGGGTGACTCTCACCTACAACCAGATCGAGGAGATCGACACCGGCAGGCCCGTGATCGTCGGCACCTTCCGCGACGTCACCGCCGAGCACTACACGGTGCAGCGGGAGGCGGCGCTGGCAGCGCTCAACCAGCAACTGGCGCAGGCGGATACGCTCGACGACGCGGTGCGCACGGCAGCCGACGTGCTGCGTGAGGTGTGGCGGGCGCACCGCGTTCTGGCCGTCACGTTTCCGGCCGATGATGGTGCCACGACGATCGATCCGACAGGGCTGGTCTGTTCTGGCGAGCCGGTCGAGTGGCACGACCTGCCCGCGGCCACAAGACTGGCGATCACCTCGCTGCGCTCCGCCGACTCACTGGTGGCCGACGCGTCGGACACCGGGTCCGCGCGCATCGCCCTGCAGCATCCGCGCGGGCTGCTGATCGTCTACCTCCAATTGCCCGAGCGCCGACCGTTCACGCCCGAAGACAAGACGCTGTTGGCGGTCTTGGCAGGCAGGCTCGGCCAGGGATTGCAGCGCGTACACCTACTCGACCAGCAGCGCGAAACCGCACTCGCGCTGCAGCACGCGATTCTCGGCCCCACCGTTTCGAGCGGCTTCGCCGTGCGGTACCAGCCGGCCACCCGCCCGCTGCAGGTGGGTGGTGACTGGTACGACGTCGTCGATCTGGACGACGGCCGGATCGCGTTGATCGTCGGCGATTGCGTCGGGCACGGATTGACCGCCGCCACGGTGATGGGGCAGCTGCGAAGCGCCTGTCGGGCATTGCTTCTGGAACACCCCGGACCGGCCGCGGCGCTGACAGCCCTTGACCGATTCGCCGCCCGGTTGCCCGGCGCACGGTGCACGACGGCATTCTGCGCCGTGCTCGATCCGGACACCGGTGAGTTGCTGTACTCCAGTGCCGGCCACCCGCCTCCGGTCATGGTGCTTGCCGACGGCACGAGCCGACTGCTCGACGACGCCTCGGTCACCCCGCTCGGGTTGCCCTTCGATCACATTCGTCCGGAGGGCCGGCAGGTCATGCCGCCCCGCGCGACGTTGTTGCTCTACACCGACGGCCTGGTGGAGCGTCGGCGCGAATCTCTCGACAAGGGCATTGGCCGGGCCGTCGACGTGCTCGAAAACCATTCCGCCACAGCGCTGGACGACCTGGCCGATGAGATCATGACGCAGCTGACACCCATCCACGGATACCAGGACGACGTCGCGCTCATGCTGTATCGGCAACCGGCGCCGCTGGAAATCGAATTCAGCGCTGATCCCGCTGAATTGGCAGGCACGCGCAGCGAGCTGCGGAAGTGGTTGGTGCGGGCGGGGATTGATCCGAGCCAAACCCTCGACGTGTTGATCGCCACCGGGGAGGCGCTCGCCAACGCGGTCGAGCATGGGCACCGTGACCGTCCCGGTGGCGCCGTGCGTCTGCGCGCGACCGTGCTGGCCGACCGGCTTCACCTGACCATCGCCGACACCGGGGTGTGGAAAGTGCCCCACGCCGACCCCGCGTCCCACCGCGGCCGCGGAATCGCGCTGATGCGGGCGCTGATGAACGACGTCACGATCGAGACGGGCGATTCCGGTACGACCATCGACTTGCACGCCAGGATCGCCTGATGCCCACACCGCTCACCGTGCGCACCGACCGCCAACCCGATCCTGATGCCGGTGTTGACGATCAGCGGGCTGACGTCGGTGGCCGAAGTGCAAGCGGCAGAGGGCGACTGAACGGTTCTGGTGAGGTCACGGAAGCACCGTGCGCATCAGCATGACGTTGTAGGCCGACCACAGCGACACGTTGAAGTACAACTCCTTGCCGGTCGACCACGGATGCAAGAACGGCGCGTAGATGCCGCCGGGGACATCCCAGGACCGAACCAACAACTGCTCGGGACCGTATGGTCCCTGCGGAGTGGGTGCCATCCTGGCCACCACGTCGTTGGCGCCGTTGCAGTACAGCACCAGGTACTGCTTGAGGTAGGTGTTGTACTGGGCCGACATCTCGCCGACCGGACCGGGGATCACCACCGTGGCTGCTCCCGGATCTCGTGGTACCCAGGCGTTTTGGTCGGCGTTCCAGTACTCGTAGCGGTTGAGGTCAGGCACCGCTCCCTGCGGGATGCGCGCGATGTACGCCGCGCCGCCTCTGCCCGCCGGCGTCCCGAACGTGTACAGGTAGGGATCATCCGCGCCCGGCTTGAGAAACGCGCCCTGCTGGAAGTTCTCGTTGCCCCGTACGTAACGCGCATCCGGGACGTCGCCTTCGCGCGCGGCGCGCACCGTACCGGGGTAGACGCCCCAGTGCTCGCCGTTGTCGGGGGAGACCGCGATCGCGGAGAAATTGGTCGTCCACCGGCCGTCGGCGTCCCAGCTCTTGATGGACATGAAGTTCACGAACTGTTGGCCGCCCACGGCAACACCAGCGGTGGGGATGATGCCTTTCTCGTTCGGCGCCCACTTGGTGCTGTTGATGATCTGCTTGGACAGGCCGGGCGCCCACAGCGGGGAACCGGAGTAACGGTTGGCGAGCGCGCCGTCGGGCACGGCGACCGTCTTCGACAGTGCGCCGTCCTGGGTGCGCAGCAGCGCGTTGTAGCGCCATTGCTTCCCCCGCACGCTGCAGTAGCCGTACGTGTCGCCGAACGCCATCAGCACCTGGCGATTGCCGGGATCGCCGTTGTCCCACATGATTCCGAGGTCGGTGCCGGTGATCGCGAAGCGCCCGATGGTGTTGTTCGGGCTCTCGGGGCCGGTGACCCACCCGACGAGCGTCGTTCCCGGCGGCGCGGGCGGCGGAGGCGGCTCGGGGGCGGCAGCGGGAACCTGCTGCGCGACAGGCTGATCCGCTGGGGGCTGAGGCGGAGTGGGGCGGACGGCAGCCTGTTGGTCGACGGTCGCCGACTGCGGCGAAAGTGATTGGAGGATCTCGGCGGGCAGTCGGCCGAGTCGCGGCAACGGCGCTTCGTCGTTGGTGTTGCGGGGCCGGTGGCCGACCGGCGGGCCACCCGGCAGCGCCGGCGTTGCTTCGGTGTTCGGCGCGGCGGGCGGTTGTGCGGCCGCGGCAGCCCCGGTGCACGGTTCCGCGGTGGCCGAGGGGGCGACGCCGAGCACGGCGCTCAGTGCGATCACGGTTGCGGACGCCACCGACAACGAGGCGATGCGCGGGGGCGGCGACATGTCACACCTTTCGGAGGCGGGCGCCCGACGGGACGTCAGCGATGGGCGGATGTGACGTTAGTGACGAAAGTGACTTCTGTGATCTTGATGCGCGGATAGGTACTCACCTGTGACCGTGTCGCAACCTCCCATTGCTGCGATTTGCGCGTCGTTTCGCTCGCTGAGCGATCGTTTCCACACACAAGCCGCGCCGACCGGTGCGGAATGTTTACCGGTTGCGTGGGGTATCAAGACCGGCATGACCTCACCGGCCGAAGCGCACACCGGCGAACCCGACGAGACGACGGACGGCAAGCTCAAACGCAAGATCACCGGGCCGCTGCTGTTTCTGTTCATCCTCGGCGACGTGCTCGGCGCCGGGATCTACGCGCTGATGGGCGTTCTCGCCGGCGATGTCGGCGGTGCGCTGTGGGCGCCGCTTCTGCTGGCGCTCCTGCTGGCACTGCTCACCGCCGGCTCGTACGCGGAACTGGTCACCAAGTATCCGAAGGCGGGCGGTGCGGCGGTCTTCGCGGAGCGGGCGTTCGGTCGACCGGTGATCTCATTCCTGGTGGGCTTCTGCATGCTCGCCGCGGGGGTGACCAGCGCAGCCGGTCTGTCGCTCGCCTTCGCCGGCGACTATCTCACGACGTTCATCGATGTTCCGGCCGTACCGGCGGCCATCGTGTTCCTGGCATTGATCGGGTGCCTCAACGCGCGGGGGATCAGCGAGTCGGTCAAGAGCAACGTTGTGATGACAGTGATCGAGCTGACCGGTCTGCTGATCGTCGTCATCGCGGTGTCGATGATGGTCGGCGGCGGGCGGGGCGATGTCAGCCGCGTCGCCGAGTTTCCCGAGGGCGCCACGCCGGCGTTGGCGATTCTCAGTGGAGCGATCGTCGCGTACTACTCGTTCGTCGGCTTCGAGACATCGGCGAACGTGGCCGAGGAGATTCGCAATCCGAGCAAGGTGTATCCCACGGCGCTGTTCGGCGCCCTCATCACCGCGGGTGTGCTCTACGCGCTGGTCGGTGTGGCGAGCGCGATCGCCCTGCCCGCCGCGGACCTCGCGGAGTCTTCGGGACCGTTGCTTGACGTGGTCGCGGCGGCCGACGTCGGCGTCCCCGACTGGGTTTTCAGCGCGATCGCGCTCGTCGCCGTCGCCAACGGCGCGCTGCTGACGATGATCATGGCCAGCAGGCTCACCTACGGCATGGCCGAACACGGCCTGCTGCCCAGCGTGCTCGGTCGCGTGTTGCCGAAGAGACGCACGCCGTGGACGGCGATCGTCGCGACCACCGCCGTCGCCATGGTGCTGAGCCTGCTGGGCGATCTGTCGACGCTCGCCGAGACGGTGGTGTTGCTGCTGTTGATCGTCTTCATCTCGACGAACATCGCGGTGCTGGTGCTCCGTCGCGACCCGGTCGATCACCCGCATTTCCGGGTCTGGACGGCCGTGCCGGTGCTGGGAGTGGCGTCCTGTGTGCTGCTGCTGACCCAGCAGACGGCCAAGGTCTGGCTCTTCGCCGCGATACTGATCGCGGTGGGTGCGGTGCTGTATGTGGGGGCCCGGGCAGCGACGCGTCGCTGACGTCAGCGCTTGCGCACGGCACCCCGCAGGAACTGTGTTTGCGCGCTTTGGGATTCGTCGATGAGGATGGCGGCATCGCAGGCGTAGCGGTCGAGCATGTCTGCATCGGAGCGACGGTATGCGTCGATTTCGCGCGAGTAGACCATCAAGGTGCCGATCAGCCGCTGCGGTGTCCGCAGCGGCGCGAACAGCACGCTGTTGGCTCCGACCTCGGCGCCTGCCCAATCCACTCCGGCCACCGCTCGGCCTCAGGTGAGCCGGTCGCCTGTACCGCCGTCTGCAAGAACCACGCTGTCGTGCCAGGGTTTTCGTGATATCTGTCGAACAACGCGTTGAGCCGGTCGGCGGCGGGATCGGTGGCGACCGACGTGATTCGGCGCCCACTCGTGGTCAGCAGGGTGACGCCGGCGCCGACCGAGACGCCGACTTCCTCGGCGGCGCGGTC
This sequence comes from Mycobacterium sp. 852002-51152_SCH6134967, assembly GCF_001667105.1. Taxonomy (NCBI): domain Bacteria; kingdom Bacillati; phylum Actinomycetota; class Actinomycetes; order Mycobacteriales; family Mycobacteriaceae; genus Mycobacterium; species Mycobacterium sp. 852002-51152_SCH6134967. The sequence continues at coordinate 62,216 of NZ_LZIK01000041.1, forward strand.
CGCGATGAACCGAAGCGTTCCGGTGACCGACTTCGCAACCGTCGTGGGCCATTGATGAAGGCGTGCGACCGCGGGACTCGACGTGAGGTGTGACGTAACCAAAACTGTCCGATCGTCGATAGGCATCCGGAAAAGGTTCCGCACGAGATACCCGGCGCCTTTGCGGCCAAACGCATGCATACGGCCGACCTGGGATAAAAGGTGAACACAGCAAGCGACGGTGGTTTACGTTCGCGCGGGGTGACTGTTCGAAAGGGGGGACGAACGATGGCGGGACGATCGGCTCATCTGAGAGGTGCTCATCGCGGGGGGCCCGCGGCCTCACTCCTCACACGAACGGCGGTCGTGCTGGCGGCGCTGTGTCTGCTGTTCGGCTTCGGCGGGGGACAGGCTTCGGCGTTCCCCGGTGGCGATGCGGTGGGCGCGTTGACGATCGGCGGGCTGAACCGCACCTACACGGTGCACGCCCCGTCCGGCCTCGACCGCCCCGCCGGGCTCGTGCTCAACCTGCACGGCGCAGGGATGACCGGGCCGGCGCAGGCCGGAGCCACCAACTACAACGCGATCGCCGATCAGTACGGGTTCGTCGTCGCCTATCCCGACGGCATCGATATGAGTTGGGCCGACGGCCGCGGCGCCTCAGTACCGGACCGCCAGGGCGTCGACGACGTCGGGTTCCTGGTCGCACTCGCCGAACGGCTGCGCGAGGAGTATGGCGTCGACGCCGGCCACGTCTTCGTGACCGGAACCTCGGCGGGCGGCTTCATGGCCTCGCGGCTGGCGTGCGAACGCGCCGATGTCTTCGCCGCCGCGGCACCGGTCGCCGGCACGCTGGCGTCAGGTGTCCCCTGCGCGCCGTCGCAGCCCGTATCGGTGTTGGCGGTGCACGGAACCGCCGATCCCGTGGTGCCGTTCACCGGCGGCCCGATGGTGGGCCGCGGAGGGCCCAGCGACATCGTGTCGGCGCCGGCGATGGCGCAGCGCTGGCGTGAGATCGACGGCTGCCCCGCACCGGTCGAGGAGGTGCAGGGCAACGTCCACCGGTTCGTCGCCGCCGGATGTTCTGGCGGAACCGAGGTGGTGTTCGTCCAGATCGACGGCGGAGGCCACGTCTGGCCCGGCGGCTTCTTCGCTCCGTTCGACGCCTCCCAGTCGAGTGGGCAGTTCTTCGCAACTCACGGCAGGTGATCCGACGCTTCTGCCTACGGTGGTGTGACGGCAGACTGGAGCCGGCGCGAAACGAACAGGAGATCCGATGAGCGACGACGTCCCGGGTATCACCGGCATCCACCACATCTCCATCACGGTGACCGACCTCGAGGCCAGCCTGGCGTGGTATCAACGGCTGCTAGGAGCGGACCGGTTGCCGATGAAATTCCCCCACTACGAACGCGAGGACACCGGCTACGGCGAACTGCTGATCGATCCGCGCTCCGGCGTCGTAATCGGGCTGCACACCAACACCGGCAACGACGGAAACCAATTCGACGAAGCCCGAACCGGTTTGGACCACGTGGCGTTGAACGTGGCGTCACGAGACGAATTGGACGCGTGGACGCGACGGCTCGACGAACTCGGTATCGAACACTCCGGTGTCCGTGCGGCCGACGAGCCGTTTCCGTTTGCGACCGTGGTGTTTCGCGACCCCGACAACATTCAGCTCGAGCTGTTCGCGGTCGGCTGAGTACCACTCAGCCGCAAAACGAGCTCGTCGCACACCGCCGCGGCCTAGGCTGCCGCCATGTCTTATGACCGCGCCGCGCTCGTCGCCGGCAGCATCCGCTTCGCGTCCGGTGTGTCGTTTATGGTCGACCCCCTTCGGGCCAACCGGCTGTGGGGCGATCCGGACGAGCCGGTGCCGACGACGCAGTTGCTGCTGCGCTCAATGGGTTACCGCGACGCGCTCATCGGCGGGCTGCTGCTGGCATCCGCGCTGCGAGGCCGCGACACCAGAGGCTGGTTCCTGGCCTCGGGCGGCGCCGATGCGGCCGACCTGCTGGGCGGCTCGAGCGTGCACCACGAGATGAGACGCTCTCAGCGGGTTATCGGCCTCGGCGGGGCGGTCATCGGCATCGGGGTCGGGCTGTGGGGCGCGCTGCGCAGGCCCCCACGCGCCGAGGACTGACCTCACTTAGCGGGTCAACAGCAGGCAGCCGGCGATCGGCCCGCCCCCTGCCGCGGCGACCGCCACTTCGGGCCGGCGCGACACCTGCCGGTCACCGGCCTGCCCGCGCAGCTGAAGACACGCCTCGTGTAGCAGCCAATAGCCGTGCATCCGCCCCGCAGACAACTGTCCTCCGTAAGTGTTGAGTGGCAGTTCGCCGTCGAGCGCGATGCGCGTCGCACCTTCGACGAACGAACCCGCCTCGCCGTCCGCGCAGAAACCCAGCGCCTCCAGCCATGCGAACGTCAGAAAAGTGAAGCCGTCGTAGAGCTCGGCGAGATCGACGTCCGAGGGTGTCAGATCTGTGCGCGACCACATCTCGGCGGCCGCGTCGGTCGACGCCATCTTCGGAAAATCGTCGCGGTGAAACCAGCCTCCCGAACCATACGCGCCGCCAACGGCTTCCACCGCCACCGGTGGTTGTGGGCAGTCTCGCGCGTATTCGGCGTGAGAGATCACGAACGCAATCGAGCCATCGATGGGCACGTCGCAGTCATACAGCCCGAACGGTGTGGACACCGGCCGGGCAGCCAGGTAGTTCGCCATGGTCATCGGGTCACGGTACGCGGCAAGGGGATTCAGCCCGGCATTGCGTCTGCTGTTGATCGCCAGCCAGCCCAGTTGTTCCTTGGTCGTTCCGTACAGCTCCATATGCCGACGGCAGTGCATGGCCAGCCAGTTGGCCGCAGAGTAGGCGTGCGCGGCCAGTAGTTCGTCGATGTCGCCGAACGGTCCGAGCTTGCGCCTGGACCCGAGGGCGCGGGGTTCGACGGGTGGGTTCGCCAGCGGGTTCGGCTCGGAGCTGGGCGGTGTCTGCGTCATCGTTCCGCCGAGCATCTGCACGGTCCGATACACCACCACGTGCCGCGCGCGCCGCTCGGAGACCGCCACCATCGCCGACATCGCCGGGGTCAGCACGCCGCCGGTCGGGAAACCGTAGCCCTGGTCGACAGCCGGACCGCCCAGCGCCCCAATGACTTCGGGCAGCGGCGTATCCCCGAACGTGACTATGCCGTCGATGTCATCGGGCGTGAGGCCGGCATCGGCGACGGCGGCGCGCACCGCCTCCATCGTCAGATCGATCCTGGGGATCCCGGTGCGACGCCCGATACGGGAGATGCCGAGCCCGCTGATGATGGCGTCCTTCTCGAACGTGCTCAACCGGCCACCGCCTCGCCCTCGTGCTCCTGAAAACGCGCCGTCACGGGAAATCTCTGTGATACCGCCCGCTGCAGACTGTACTTTCCTAGACGTGTCCGACGACGTGTCACCTGCCAACGCCGCCAGGATGCTGCCGGCTCTCGACAAGCACAATCGCGCCTTCTGGACCGGGGGACGAGATGGGCAACTGCTGATCACCCGTTGTGAGCGTTGCCAATTGTGGGTGTCTCCGCCGACCGCGGACTGTCCCGACTGCGGAGGACGAGTCACCGCTCGACCGGTATCGGGGCTCGGCACGGTGTTCACCTACACCGTCAACCACCAGCCGTTCAACCCGGCTGTCCCGCTGCCCTACGTCATTGCGATCGTCGAACTCGACGAACAACCTGGCCTGCGCATCGCAGCCAATATCGTGGACTGCGAACCTGATTCGGTGCACGTCGGACTTCCGGTCGCGGTGCGCTTCGAACGTCAGGATCTCAACGGCGAGACCGTAGTCGTACCCGTCTTCGCGCCGCGCTGATCCGTCTCAGGCGCCCCGCTTGAGGTGAGGCGCCGTCGCGACAGGAGAACGGCGTCGCCGACGCTGCGCGGTCCCCTCGACCTCCACACCGTTGGAGCCGGGTTCACGGACCTGCTCGCGGAGCCTGCGAAGGGCCTGTGCGAGCAGGCGCGACACATGCATCTGCGAATAGCCCATCCGTTCGGCGATCTGGGTCTGCGTCATGCTCTCGAAGAAGCGCAGCACCAACACGGTCTTTTCGCGCTCGGGTAGCGCGGCGATCAACGGCCGTACGGTCTCGAGATCGACCACCTTGTCGATGTTCGGGTCGATGTCGCCGAGGGTGTCACCGACCGAGCGGAACTCGTCGTCGGCCGCGGCCTGGACGTCGGTCGACAGCGTGGAGTAGTTGCTGCTGGCGATCGTCGCTTCCATCACTGCTTCGCGTTCGATGCCGAGGTGGGCGGCGACTTCGGACGGCGTCGGCGCGCGCCCGATGTTCTGCGACAACTCCGCGCGGGCCTTCACCAACTGCCCCTGGAGGTCCTTGAGCCTGCGCGGAACCTTGACCGCCCAGCCGTAGTCGCGGAAGTGGCGGCGTACCTCGCCCATGATGGTCGGGATCGCGAAGGACAGGAAGTCGGCGCCGTTGTCGGGGTCGAAGCGGTTGACCGCGTTGACCAGGCCAACCCGCGCCGCCTGCACCAGATCGTCGATCGGCTCACCGCGGTTGCGGTAGCGCCGGGCGACATGGTCGGCCAGTGGCAACGTCCTGTCGACGATCGCCTCGCGCTGGCGCCGGTAGGGTAGTGATCCTTCGTCCAGCGCTTTGAGGCGGCGGAACATCTCGGTCACGTCTGCGTATTCAGAAATCGCCTCTGACACCACACAGGCTCCTAACTTCCGACCCTGCCGTATCGATCACACGGCTCGGATCTGAACCTGTGGCTGCTGCGGTTTACCCTTTCGGACGGTTCGTTGAAACCTCGCCTATCGGGGACCTTTGCCCAGCGTAACCGTCGACGGGCGCAACCGTGGTCAACCGGCGAACTCTCGCGCTTTTCTGGGTGTGCTGACGGGCATGGCGTGCTTGCCATACGGTCGCTGCTGCCTGCCGAGCCGGGCGGGTGCAGAGACGAGCGGGCTGTCCCAAACCGCGCCTGTGAACACCGCGGCGCCCAGCGCCGTCAAACCTGCCATCGCCACCAACGTGTCGGGGTCCATGCCTTTGTAGTTACCCACCGACGGTCGTTACAACGCCCCCGGCCGCGAAAAAGTTTGCTCGCGCGTCAGCGTGCCCGGCGGGCGAGGAGTTCGGTCTGGTGAATCACCAGGCTCTTTCCGCAGACGGTGATCCAGCCGCGCTGGACGAATTCCGACAACACTTTGTTGACCGATTCCCTTGACGCGCCGACCAATTGGGCGATTTCCGCTTGAGTGAGGCCGTGGTCGAGGCGCAACTGCCGGTCCTGTCGGACACCGAATCGCTGCGCGAGGTGAAGGAGTTGTTTGGCGATCCGGCCGGGAACGTCGGTGAAGTTCAGGTCGGTGATCAGGTCTTCGGCGCGTCGTAGGTTTCGCGCCAGAAGGCGCATCAACTGCTCGGTGATGTGCGGGTTGCCATCGAGGCAGTCGTGCAACGCATCACGGTCGATGACGGCAACGAGCACCGCGGTGAGCGCCGTGGCCGAACCGGTGCGAGGCGCGCAATCGAACATCGACTCGGCGCCGAAGATCTCCGAGGGGCCCAGGACGGCGAGCAGTTTCTCGGGGAACTCCGCCGACCGCCAGCCGATCTTGACCTTGCCCTCGATGACGAGGTAGAGCCGGTGATCGGGTTGGCCTTCGGGATATATGCACTCACCCTGCCCGAACCGGGCGTAGTCGAATCGGTCGATCAGAGCCGCCTTGTCCGCGGGCGCCAACCCCCGCATGATCGCCGAGCGAGCCAGCACGGCTTCACTGCCACAACTCGCGCCCGTTTCCGTGGCGCCGGCGACCATCAGCATGCCCACTCCCAACCCAGTTGGGTGCGGGGCTACCCGGCTGTGACCGGCGTAAACGCAAACCGCTGGATCTGGTGCCGCTCGAGGCCGTCACGGGCGGCGAAGTGTGACCGGCGGCGCGCCAGCGACGGCCGTTACTGGCGCGCGGTGTTCTCGACGATGATTTCGCATGCCGTCTCGTAGAACGCGCTGATGAGGGTGGAGAAGGACAACTCGAACGGATAGATCATGTGCACGTCGAGCGACTCGAGGCGCCACTCGGGTAACACCGGGACGAGGGTGCCCTCGCGCAGCTCGTTGGTGCAGATGATCTGGGTGGGCATCGCACCGATCCCGAGGCCCTGCATGATGTACTGCTTACACACCTGAAAGTTGTTGGCGCGCGCCCGGACTGGCGGTGTCAGCTCGCGCAGGCCGGCCTTTGCGGTGACCGTCAGCTTGCGAGGCCCGCCGAAGCCGAAGTCGATGAACGGAAGCGTGTTCAACTGTGCGGGGTCGCGGACCGGTTCGGGCAGGCGCGCAAGGAAATCCGGTGACGCGCACAAGAACAGCTCGAGGTCGAAGACCTTGCGCGCGATCAGCGTGGAGTCCTGTAGCGGTCCGGTGCTGAACACCACGTCGAACCCGTCGCGGACTGGGTCAACCACCCGGTCGACCAGCCGGATGTCCAGCTGCGAATTCGGATAGTGCTGCAGGAACGCCGCACCGACGCGGGAGGCGTAGTCGATGCCGACGAAGACGGGGATCGCCACCCGCAATTCGCCCTGCGGCTCCTGTCTGCTGCCCTCGACGAGCGCGCGGACACCGTTGGCCTCGGTCAGGATGTTGGCCGCGTGGGCGTACACCTGCTCGCCGAGATCGGTGACGGTGAGCTGGTGGGTGTTCTTGCGCAGCAGTTTGATGCCCAGGTCGGACTCCAGCCTGGTCAGCTTGCGGCTGACGGTCGACTTCGGCATTCCCAACAGTGCGGCCGCCTTCGACAGGCTTCGGTTCTCCACCACCTTGCCGAAGATCAGCAGGGCGTCGACGTCGAAGGGCAGGTTCTGTTCCATGGCTCTAGCGTTCTTTCCCTCTGCGGTGTTCCAAATATGCAACAGGGTGTTGCGCTCGCGGGTCTGTTTCGGCCATATCGGCGGCGGTACCTTCACCCCTACCGTCTTCAGCCCGACGGAGGAGAGCCGTTGAGTCACGACAGCCTGGTGACCAAACCCGCGAGCGGACACTGGACCGACGCCTACCCCGAACTGGGTCGTGGGCCGGTGTCGCTTCAAGACTGCGTTTCCGAGGAGTTCTACGAGAAGGAACGCGAGCACGTCTTCAAGAAGACGTGGCTCTACATGGGGCGCGTCGAGCGCGTGCCCAAGTCGGGCAGCTACTTCACCCGCGAGCTGACGTTCCTCAACACCTCGGTGATCATCGTGCGAGGCAAAGATGGCGTGGTCCGGGCGTTCCACAACATCTGCCCGCACCGGGGCAACAAGATGCTGTGGGAGGACGACCCGTTCCAGGAGATCGAAGGTCGCGCACCGCTGCTGTACTGCCGCTTCCACGGATGGCGCTACAAACTCGACGGCTCACTGCACTCGACCACTCGCAAGGATCTGCTGCTCGACTTCGACGCCGACAGCTGCCGGGTGCCGGCCATCCAGTGCGAGGTGTGGGAGGGCTTCATCTTCATCAACCTCAACCCGCACAACACCGAGCCGCTGCGCGAGTTCCTGGGCGAGCTGGCGCACGAGATCGAGGGCTATCCGTTCGCCGGACCCCACCAGGTGTACAAGCTCAAGGCCGAACTGCAGTGCAACTGGAAGATCTTCCTCGACGGGTTCGCCGAGAGTTATCACGGGCCCTACCTGCACGCGTCCTCCTTCGGCGCGCTCACCGCGGAGGCCCGCGACGCGTTCGACCGACCGAATCCGTTCACCGACGCGTTGGCCTACCGGCTCAAGGGCCCGCACCGGATGTTCTCGTTCTCCGGTGAACCATCCCGCAAGACGCCGTACTCCAAGCCGATCGAGTGCGTCTTCGAGGCCAGCGCGGCGGGGCCGTGGAACAAGAAGGTCGACCGCGGGCCGATGCCCACCGGTATCAACCCCACACGGTCGGAGAAGTACGGCTTCGACTCGTTTCAGTTCTTCCCGAACTTCGTGCTGATCTTCGGTGCGTCCGGATTCACTGTGCACACGCACTGGCCCACCGGACCGCACTCGCACATCTTCGAGACGGAGGCCTACTACCAGCCGCCGAGAACACACAGGGAGCGGCTGGGCCAGGAGCTGACGGTCACGTTCCTCAACGACATCATCCTCGAGGACGCCAGCCCGTCGGAAGGTCTGCAGGCCATGCTGAACAGCGGCGCGCTCACCCATTTCACGATGAACGACGAGGAGATCCTGCTTCGCCACTTCCACAAGGTCGTCGGCGATTACGTCAAGGCCGGCGAAGAGCAGGAGGTGATGCGATGAACGCCACTTTGCCGCCGGGGTTTTCGCACCTCGAACACCTCGTGCCGGAATGGGCCATCGAGGACGGCCACGCGCGCTACGTCAAGCGGGTCAACAGTTCCATGGAACAGATTCGGGCGTTCTACGACGAGATCTTCCCGTACGCCGAGGAAGCTCTGGCCTACGTCGACAAGTTCGACTACGCCGAGCCGCTGCCCGAGGACGTCGCCAACCTGCGCAACCTGCTCTACTCGCTGATCACGGTCTCACTCGCGGTCGAGCTGTGGAACCAACCGCGAGTCAAACATTCGGCCAACACGATACTGACGAGGGTGAGCTGAGTGAGCCTGACCTCCGCACAACTGGACGTCGTCGACCTCACCCCCAGGATCGGCAGCGAGATCAGAACCGATCTCGACACCCTGCTGAGCGGTCGCGCTGCCGAGAAGATCAGGGGCACACTGGAACAACGCGGCGTGGTGTTCTTTCGCGGGTTGCAGATCAGCGACGAACAACAGGTCGCGATCGCCAGGACGTTGGGCACCGTGGTAGCCAACGAGGGTGAGGAGGGGATCTACAAGATCTCGCTCGACGAGAACGTCAACCAACGCGCGAAATACCTGAAGGGCTCGCTGTTCTGGCACTTCGACGGCTCCCTGCAGCCCTATCCGAATTTGGCGACGTTGCTCCGAGCCGTGAAACTGTCCGATACCGGGGGCGATACGGAGTTCTGCAACACCTACGCCGCATACGACGATCTACCGCAATCCGACAAGGATCTCATCGCCGATCTTCGGGTCGTGCATAGCGCCGAGCGATCTCAGTACTATGTCACACCCGAGATGAGCTACGACGAGATCGCGTTCTGGCAGAAGTCCCCGACCAAGGCGTGCCCCATCGTATGGACACACCAGTCCGGCCGCAAATCTCTGCTGCTCGGCGCGACAGCCGACTACGTGGTGGGCATGCCCGTCGAACAGAGCCGCGCTCTGCTTGCCCGGCTTCGTGATTGGGCCACCCAACCGCAATACGTCTATCGCCACGAATGGCGGGTAGGCGATCTGCTGATCTGGGACAACACCGGCACCATGCACCGCGCCCTGCCCTACGCCGCCGACAGCGGTCGCCTGATGCACCGGACCATCCTGGCGGGCGAAGAGCCACTGAATTGAAGCTGGGCATCGCGACACCGGTCGTCACCAACGTCGCCGGGGCGGCGTTGACGTGGGAGCGCGACGCAGGAGTCGAGGACATCGGCCGCGTCGCTGAAACGGCCGACAGGCTCGGGTACCACCACCTGACCTGCAGCGAGCACATCGGCATTCCGGCATCGGAGGCCGGGCGGCGCGGCGCCAGGTACTGGGATCCACTGGCGACCCTCGGTTATGTGGCCGCCCGCACCGAACGGATCCGGCTCGCCACGATGACGCTGGTGCTGGGATACCACCATCCGCTGGCCATCGTGAAGCGTTACGGGACACTGGATCACGTCAGCCGTGGGCGTCTCATCCTCGGGGTCGGCGTCGGCTCGCTCAAGGAGGAGTTCGACCTCCTCGGCGCGCCGTTCGAGGACCGCGGCCCGCGCGCCGACGACGCGCTGCGCGCCTTGCGCGCCACGCTGGCGAGCAACGAGCCCTCCTACGACGGCGAGTTCTACTCGTTCGGCGGCCTCATCGTCGACCCGTGCGCACTGCAGCCCCAGATGCCGATCTGGGTGGGCGGTCGGACCAAACGGTCGCTGCGGCGGGCAGTCACGCTCGCCGAGGGCTGGGCGCCGTTCGGCATCTCGGTCGCGACCGCCGGCGAGTGGCTCAAGGCGCGTGAGATACCGCCGGGCTTCGAGGTCGTGCTGGCCGCCGACCGCCCGCTCGACCCGGTCGACGACCCCGATGGGACGCGAAAGACACTGCGGGAGATGGCGGATGCGGGCACGACGACCGTGTCCGCGCGGTTCGTCCACCGGTCGCTCGAGCACTACCTCGAGCAGATTCACGCCCTCGCGGAGTTGCACCGCCAAACTGACGAGAGGTGACATGACGCAAGACCATCCGCTTCTGATGCCGCTGACTGCCGACGAATGGGGCGATGACGAGTACGCCGCCGTCGGCGCGCTGATGGGGGTTCCAGGCAACGACGTGCCACGGGCCGGCTCGGGAGAGCCCAGGGACCCGCTCAACTTCGACATCATCGGTGTGCTGGCCCGGCACCCGAAGATGGCGCGGAAGTTCCTCGGCTACAACGCGTTTCTGCTGCAGCGCGGCGAGCTACCGCTGCGGCTGCGCGAGCTGGCGGTGTTGCGGCTCGCCCATGCGCGGCGTTCGTCGTTCTTCTGGGGTGAGCACGTCAAGATCGCGAAGGCGGGCGGCTTGTCGGATGACGAGATCGCCAGGATCGCCCGCGGTAACGCCGAGTTCGACGGAGTGGACCGGCTGGTGCTCGAGACGACCGACGAGTTGCTCGCCCGTGGCCGGGCCACACCCGACGGGTGGCGTCGACTCGTCGACGAACTCGGTACCCACCAGGCGATGGAGTTGATCTTCGTCGTCGGCACCTACGCGATGCTCGCGATGGCCTGCGACACCTGGCAGCTCGCCCCGCCATCCGGCAGCGCGACGCTTCCGGACTAGGAGTCCTCCGCTTCGGGTGCCGGTTCGTCGTCGCTGCGCCGGTCCCGTCTGCGCCAACTCCGTACGCCCCGGTGTGCGGCGAACGCACCGGCGATGGCGGTGACGCACCACACCGCAATCGCCGTGAACGCCAGCGGTGACGACAGATCCGCGATCGACGCTCCCAGCGCCGTGTACACGAACGCGCGGGGGACGGACCCGATGAACGCGCCGACGGCCATCTGCCACAACGGAACTCCGAACGCGCCGAAGGCGTAGGACGCGAGCGCGTCGGAGATGCCCGGAACGAAACGCTGGCCGACGACGGCCCACAGCCCGCCCCGCGCGATGAGATCGTCGAGCCTCCTTGCTCGCTCCTCGCCGAGGAGTGCGCGCGCGCTGTCGCGTCCCGCCCGCCTGCCGATCAGGCTGGTGACGCACGCGGTGGTGACCGTCGCGCCGAGGGTGGCGAACGTGCCCACGACCGGGCCGAACAGCACGCCGCTGGCGGCGGCGAGGATCGGCCCGGGCACGAACACTGCGCCCAGCAGTCCGGACACCACGACGTAGACCAGCGGTGCGATGGGGCCGGTGGAGGCCACTGTGTGGCGGACATGGTCGACGTCGACCACGCCGGATACGGCGACCAGGTAGAACAACCCGAGCAGGAACGCCGCGAACAGCACGAGTCGGAGAATGTGCCACCGACGGGTCGCGGGGCGGTCGCTGAGGGTCATGTCGAGGCAATCTTGCCGCACGGGCGGATACGCACTTCCCGCGGTGACGCAATGGATGTACCATTTGGTACATGATTACCGAGTGTGGCGCCGAGATCGACGCCCCCGCCGCCGTCGTATGGGATGTGTTCAGCGATGTCGAGCGCTGGCCGGAGTGGACCGCCTCGGTGACTCGACTCGTGGCGTTGGACAGCCGAGAGTTGGCCGTGGGCAACAGGTTCGAAATCAAGCAACCGCGGATGCCGAAGCTGGTCTGGGAGGTCACCGAGGTGACGCCCGGTGCCTCGTGGACATGGGTGCAGCGCTCGCCGGGCGGGCTCACGGTGGCGTGCCACGAAGTCAGCCCGGTCAGCCCAGACTCGCAGGCGCGTACGCGTATCCATCAACGCCTCGAACAACGAGGCCCGGTCGGGGCTCTGGTCGGGTTACTGATGCGGTCGATGACGAGGCGCTACCTTGACCTCGAAGCCGAGGGTTTGAAGGCGCGCTGCGAGCAGCTGCACCGGCTCGATGGCTCGTCCGCCTGACGCCCGGCGTCGGCAGGAACTGCTCGACGGGCTCGTCGCGGAGGTCGCGCGCAACGGCATCGGTGACCGGTCGCTTCGTGATCTCGCCGCCGCGGTCGGCACCAGTCATCGGATGCTGCTGCACCACTTCGGGTCGCGTGACGACCTGCTGCTGGCGATCGTCGGCGAGGTCGAGCGACGCCAGATGGTGTTGACCCACGACTTGCCGGCCGATCCCGCCGAAGCCATCGCGGCGATGTGGGCCAATCTGCGCAGGCCCGACCTGCGCCCGTTCGAGCGGCTGTTCTTCGAGTGCTACGCGCGGGGAGTGCAGGGGGAGCAACCGTTCGCCCGAATGCTTCCTGCCGCGGTCGAGGACTGGCTCTCCCAGGATCCGAGCGGCGCGGCCGACCCGGCGATGATGCGGCTCGGCCTCGCGGTAGCACGCGGTCTGCTGCTGGACCTCGTCGCTACCGAGGATCTCGACGGCGTGGACGCGGCGGCTGCCGCATTCGCCGACCTGGTCCGCGCACAGCGCCGATGAGGTCAGTCTTCACTGCTTCGACGCTCGCCGATGAACGCAAGCAGCTGCGGGTCCCCGGAGGTGAACACGTCGACCTCCTCGCCGCCGTCGCAGCGCAGCAGCGCGACGGTCACACTGCCTTCGCGTCGCACCCTGACTTCCCAGATGGCACCGGAGTCCTGCCATCGCTGCAGATCCGCCACTCGGTCCACCGCCATGCCCCTACCATCTCACCGCATGGGTGGCCGGCCAAGCGTCGAGGTCGTACGGGTCTATGACCCGCCGGGCGAGCACGACGGCACCCGGGTTCTGGTGGACCGGCTATGGCCGCGAGGAATCCGCAAAGACGATCCGCGGGTCGGCCGGTGGCTGCGGGCGGTGGCGCCGTCGACCGAGCTGCGGCGCTGGTATGCGCACCGGCAGGAACGGTTCGACGAGTTCGTCGCCCGCTACACGGCCGAACTGGAGACCGAGGAGGCGGCACAGGCGCTCGACGAACTGCGCGGCCTGGCCGCCGAAGGTCCGGTGGTGCTCACGACCGCAACCCGCGACGTCGACGGAAGCCACGCGGCCGTCCTGCGCGACCTACTGACCCGGGAGGCGTGAGACGATCGGCGCATGCCGTCGAAACTGCCGCGATGACCGTCGTACTCGCCATCCGCTGCGCTGACGGGATCGCGATGGCCTCCGACTCGCAGATCACCGACCCCGAACGCGGTCTGAGCTATCCGGCTCAGAAGCTGCACCCGCTCGGAAAACGCGCCGCGTGGGGCGGTAGCGGGTCGCGTGCGGTGCTTTACGACCTCGAGCAGATCTTCGACAACGAACCGGACGCGATCGTGGAAGCGCCCGACATCGGCCACGCCCTGCAGGCTCGGGTTCTGCCGGTGCTCAAGCACCACTACGCGAACTTCATCGAAGACGTGCCTGCGGGTAAGCCCGGCGCAACCCCGGCAACCTACGTTCTCGCCGCGGGCTACGCGAACGGGGATCCGTTCATCGTCGACATCGATCCGCACGGGTTGATCGGCCGCTACGAGGAGATCGGTTTCCATGCGGTGGGCAGCGGATCGCCGATGGCCCAGCAGGCCCACGCGCTTCTGGCGCACTTCGAAATGGGCGAACGCAGCGTCGACTACGGCATGGTGGCCGCGCTGCGGGTGCTCGACGCGCTGGACGCGTCGTCCCCGAGCGTCGGTGGGCCGATGGACCTCTGCCGGATCACGCCGGAAGGGGCACGGCATCTCGACGAGGAGGCCGTCGCCGAGGTCCGGGACAACGTGCACCGGTGGACCGAACTCGAACAGCGGGCCCTCGACGACCTCTTCGACTGAGGGCAGAAAGTCCAGGCGGGGAAGGTAAGTCTTGCCTTAGTCGTTCCGGTAGGCTCGGCGGGCGATGACCGAGATCGACGATGCACCCTCGCCCGTCCTTCCGCGGGAGCTGACCGACATTTCCGATGCGGTACGTGAGGTCGCGGCACCGCCCACGCCGGTGCTCGCCGAGCCGTACTTCGTCCGGCTGGCCGATCCGGACGCGGATGCGGAGATGATCTCGGAGTGGATGAACCGCCCACACCTTGTCGAGGCGTGGGAATACGACTGGCCCCCCGAGCGGTGGCACCGGTATCTGAGCGCGCAGTTGGCAGGCGAGTACTCCAGGCCGTTCGTCGGCTCGTTCCGGGGGCAACCGTTCGTTTACGTCGAGTTGTACCGGGCCGCCAAGGATTCGATCGCCCCGCGGTATGACGCCGAACCTCACGACATCGGGATGCACGCGGCGATCGCGGAGTTGCGCTTCGTCAACCGCGGTATCGCGCCGATCCTGTTGCCGCGGTTGACCGCCAACATCTTCGAGCTCGACCCGCAGTGCCGCCGCATCATGTTCGATCCGGACCACCGGAACAAGGGCGCGCGCGACGTCTGCGAACACGCCGGCTGCGAGTTCCTCGGCGAGCACGACATGTCGAACCGGCGCATGGCGTTGTACGCACTGCCGCGCGCGTAGCGACGGGTCCGGCCGTCAGGGCAGCTGGTTGAATTCGGCGTAGCCGTTGTGGTCGGGCTTCATCCCGGCGGCGACCAACTCCCACAGCACCTCATCGGTGCCCCCGCCGACGCGGGCCAGTTTCATGTCCCGCCACCATCTTCCGAGCGGAGTCTCCTCGACGAGATAGCCGGACCCGCCGAAGAGGTGCATGCACTCGTTCATCACCTCTTCGCCGAGGCGGGCGGCGTTGACCTTCATCGCGGCGGCGGTGCGAAGGTCGAGCTTTCCGGTCGCGGCGACCCCGTCGAGTGCGTAGCGCAGCATGTCGACGCGTGCCTGCAGGTCGGCCATCCGCAGCCGCAGTGCCTGGTGCTCCCACAGGCTGTTGCCGAACTGCTTGCGAACCATCATGCGCGCCTGCGTGATTCCGATAACCCGCTGCACTGACGTCGATACCAGCCCCGCCACCGACATCCGCTCCTGGGCCAGTCCCCAGGAGATGGCGGCCAGGCCGATGCCGGCGCGGGCGACCAGAGCGTCGGCGGGCACCCACGAGTCGATGTGCACGGCGGCCGTGTCGAGGGGGCCGGCGCCGACCTTGCGGTAAGGCGTCTGGATCTCACACTGCGCGAGTGGGACGGCGATCACCACGACGCTGCCGTGCTTGCTGTTGGGATCGTGGTCGACGTTGCGGGCCACGCACATGACGTGGTCGGCGATCGGGGACAGCGAGACGAACTTCTTGATGCCCTTGACCTCGAAACCGTCGCGGACAGAACGCACTTCGGTGCCGACGATCTGCAGGTCGGATCCGCCCGACTGCTCGGAGGCGCCGATGCACAGCACGGCCTCGCCGCGGATCGCCTGCTCGGCGATCTCCTTCAGATAATCCGACTTGCCGAAGCGGCGCAGGATCGCGATCGCGGAGTCGTGCAGTCCCACGCCGACCCCGATGCCCGCCGAGCCCAGCCAACCCAGCTTGCGGGCGAGCTCGATGACCTTCGCGACGTCGGGATGCTGTAGTCCCGGCGGCCACTTGGCGGCGAACACGCCCGACTCGCCGAGGTACTCGATGAGTTTGCGCGGGAACCGTTCCGTTTCTTCGGCTTCCGCCGTCCACGCGGTGACGCGATCGTCGAAGACCCGCTCGAGCAGGTCGCGGTAGCCTTCGAGCGGCGGTGCGTCCGGTGCGTCGGCGGTGGCTGTCATCGGCTTGCTCCCTCCAACGTGCGCTTGACTTCGAGCCGGCGAAGCTTGCCCGACGAGGTGCGGGGCAGCGCACCGGGTTTGAGGAACACCACGTCGGCGGGCACCACGCCGCAGTGCGACGCGACGCGGGCCACGATCTGGCTGCGGGCGCCGGGCTCATCGTCGCCCTTGAACTCCGCGGCGATCACCAACCCGGGCCGCGCCGAGGACTCGCCGGTTCCGACGGCCACCACGCAACCGTCACGGACACCGTCGATCTCGGCTGCGATGCGCTCGATCTCATTGGGGAACACGTTGCGGCCCGCCACCGTGATGAGTTCCTTGGCCCGGCCGCAGACGACCAGTCCGTCGTCGGTGAGATAGCCGAGATCTCCGGTGGGCAGCCACGAGTTCCGGTCGATCGGGGGCTCGCCGACGTATCCCGTCATCAGCGACGTGCCGCGGACCTCGACCTCACCGACCTCGCGACCGGTCACCTCGGTGGTGTGCTCGGCGTCGATGTTGATGCGGATCTCCATGCCCGGGATAGCGTGACCGAGGATCGCGAAGCGGCGCGTGGTCTCGCTGCCGTCGCTGATGACCTGTACGTCGTCGACGCGAAGGCCGGTGAACGGTTGGGGAACGCTGACCGCACAAGTGGATTCGGCCAGCCCGTAGGACGGGGCGAGGGAATTGGGGTTGAACCCGAAGCGTGCCATTTCGTCGGCGAAGCGTTGGTAGCCTGCGCAGTCCACCGGTTCTCCGCCGTTGAGCGTGAAACCGAGGTGACTGAGGTCGAGGTCCTTGACGAGGCCCGCGTACTTGCCGATGAGGTTGAAGGCCATGTTCGGCGCCGCGGTCATCGTGGCTTTGGTTTCCATCAGCCACTGAAGCCAGTTGAACGGGGAAGCGGCGAATGCCGACGTGGGCGCCTGCCACAGGTCGGCCTGCCCGAGCGTCGCGGTCAGCAGGAAGGCCAACCCCATGTCGTGGTAGATCGGCAACCAACTGTGCAGTCGGGACCGGTCGTTGACGTTGACCCTCTCGATCAGCCCGCGCAGGTTGGCCAGCGACGCGGCGGGCGAAATCTGTGCCGTGCGAGGCGTTCCCGTCGACCCCGCGGTCCCCTGCAGGATCGCGACGTCTGCGGTGTCCGGGCCGCGAAAGGACGTGGAGCGGTGCGGGTGGCCGACCTCGAGGAGGTCGTGAACGGCGATCGTGTCCGCGTGCTTGCTCAACAGCGCCAGTTCGTCACCGTGGCTGAACACCGACGTCACGCCGATGGAGGCGAACCGGTCCAGCGTGGTCTGCGCCCACTGTTCGGGGTCGGCGCGCCGGATGGGCCCGGGCAGGATCGACAACCCGGCGCCGGCGAAGAACGCGCCGGGAATGGCTGCGACGAACTCGACGGTGGGTTCACCGACCAGGCCGACGGCTGTCGCTTCGTCGTCGGCGATCCGCTCGGCCACGTTCTCGGCACGCGCGTGGACCTCCTGCCACGGATGGTGTGCCCACGAGCCGGCTTCCGCGTCGAGGACGGACAACGTC
Organism: Mycobacterium sp. 852002-51152_SCH6134967; assembly: GCF_001667105.1. Classification (NCBI taxonomy): domain Bacteria; kingdom Bacillati; phylum Actinomycetota; class Actinomycetes; order Mycobacteriales; family Mycobacteriaceae; genus Mycobacterium; species Mycobacterium sp. 852002-51152_SCH6134967. Next base: position 79,590 of record NZ_LZIK01000041.1, read on the forward strand.
GTCGAGGCCCCCGACATCGCCGCCGACAGGGCTGCGGAGAGCTCAGTCACGAGTTCGTGGATGCGGCAGCCGATTTGGCCAGGATGGCCGCTTCCAGATCGCCGACCGTGTCGCAGCTGAGCAGGTCCTCTTCGCTCAGCGCCACGCCCAGCCGGTCTTCGATGGCCACCATCCCCACCGCGAACGCGACCGAGTCGAGGCCGACGTCGTCGATCAGGCGGGAGTCGCGGGTGACTCGTCGGACGTCGACGTTCATGTCGTCGCGCAGGATCTCGGCCAGCGCGACGCTGACGGCTTCTGGAGTAGACGGGTTCACGGCACGCGACGGTACTACGTCGGATCAGGTAAGGCTAGGCTTACCCGCGCTGCTCGCGGACAATCTCACAGCCTTGTTCCGATCCACATTCCCAACGCCGCGGCCGCGATGCCCAGCGCCAGGCTGACGACGATGTTCGCGATCGCGAGTCCGATGCGGCGGTCCGCGCCGAGTTCAAGGGTCTGCAGCATCCAGGTCGAGAACGTCGTGTACGCGCCTAGGAGCGCGACACCGGCCAGCAGTGCGGCGGTAGGGCCCAGTTCGGGGCCGGCGAGCAGGCCGAGCACCAGCGCGCCGGAGATGTTGACCACGAAAATGCCCGATGGGAATGCCCCGCTCAGCCGGTGTGACACCGTGCGATCGACGAGGAAGCGCAGCACCGCTCCGACCCCGCCGAGGACCGCGACGCCCAGCCACACCGCGACCGTCATCGTCGTGCCCATTCCGATGCCACCCAGGCCGCGGCGAGACCGGCGACGATGCTGGCCGACGCATATCCGGCCGCCAGCACGAAATGATCGCGCTCGATCATCCTGAGGATCTCGACCTGCATGGTCGAGAAGGTGGTCAGTCCGCCGCAGAAACCGGTGCCCAGCAGTGGGCGGCGGTAGCTGTCGTCTGGGAGTCGCGTGGCCACGTATCCCAGGACGAACGCGCCGACGATGTTGACGGCGAACGTCGGCCAGGGCCAGTGCCCGGGTTCGGGCGTAAGGAGCGTCTCGATCGCGGCACGGGCCAGGGTGCCCAGCGCACCGCCGACGAACACGGCGAGCACCTCGCGGCCGTCGTAACCAAGCACAAGCCAAAGTATGGCCGCACCCGAGCACGCCGCATGGCGACAAGGAGCAGAATCGGGTACATGGCGCCCCACCCCCGAGCCGGAAAGCCGGCCCAGCCCGAGGACCTCATCGACATCGCTTCGGTGGTGACGGCGTACTACACCCGAGAACCGGACCCCGAGAACGTCGATCAGCAGGTGGTGTTCGGCACGTCCGGGCATCGCGGTTCCAGCCTTGATGCGGCGTTCAACGAGGCGCATATCGTGGCCACGACGCAGGCGATCGTCGAGTACCGCGCCGCACAGGGCACCACCGGTCCGCTGTTCATCGGCCGCGACACCCATGCGCTGTCCGAACCGGCCTGGGCGTCGGCGTTGGAGGTGCTGGCAGCCAACGACGTTGTGGCGATGATCGATTCGGCCGATCGGTACACGCCGACACCGGCGGTCAGCCACGCGATCCTCACGTTCAACCGGGGTCGCGAGGGTGGCCTGGCCGACGGGATCGTCGTCACGCCGTCGCACAACCCGCCTTGGGATGGCGGATTCAAGTACAACCCGCCCAACGGCGGGCCCGCCGAGACCGACGCCACGGGTGCGATCGCCAAACGGGCCAACGAACTGCTGCGTGACGGGCTCAAAGGGGTCAAGCGGGTGCCGCTGGCGCGAGCGCTGCAGAGCGCGCAGCGCCACGACTACCTCGACGCCTACGTCGCGGATCTTCCCAACGTCGTCGACATGCACGCGATCAGCGCCGAGAAGATCCACATCGGCGCCGACCCGCTCGGCGGCGCGAGCGTCGACTACTGGGGCGCGATCGCCGAACGCCACAACCTCGATCTGACGGTGGTCAACCCGCTGGTCGACGCGACGTGGCGGTTCATGACGCTGGACACCGACGGCAAGATCCGGATGGACTGCAGCTCGCCGAACGCGATGGCATCGCTGATCGCCCACCGAGACCGGTACCAAATCGGGACCGGAAACGACGCGGACTCCGACCGGCACGGAATCGTCACCCCAGACGGTGGGCTGCTCAACCCCAACCACTACCTGGCGGTCGCGATCGATTACCTGTTCTCGCACCGGCCGTCATGGCCGGCGTCGACCGCGGTCGGCAAGACGGTGGTCAGTTCATCGATCATCGACCGGGTGGTCGCCGGGCTGGGTCGCGAACTGGTCGAGGTTCCGGTGGGTTTCAAGTGGTTTGTCGACGGGTTGCTGAGCGGGACAATCGGTTTCGGCGGTGAGGAGAGCGCGGGGGCGTCGTTTCTGCAACACGACGGGTCGGTGTGGACGACCGACAAGGACGGCATCATCCTGGCGCTGCTGGCTTCGGAGATCTTGGCGGTGACGGGTGAGACGCCGTCGCAACGTTACGGCAAGCTGGCCGAGAAGTACGGCGCCCCAACGTATGCGCGCGTCGATGCGCCGGCCGACCGCGAGCAGAAGGCGCGGCTGTCCAAGCTGTCGGCGGAGCAGGTCTCGGCGACCGAGCTGGCCGGTGAACCGATCACGGCGAAGTTGACGACGGCGCCGGGCAACGGGGCACCGCTGGGCGGGTTGAAGGTGACGACGGAGAACGCGTGGTTCGCGGCGCGGCCGTCGGGCACCGAGGACGTCTACAAGATCTACGCCGAGTCGTTCAACGGGCCCGAGCACCTGGCAGAGGTGCAGGAAGCGGCGCGCGAGGTGGTCAATAGAGTCATCGCGTGAGTTCTGAACCCGAGGGCGACAGCTCGACGGGGCCCGATGCGGCGGGGGCCGACCAGGCTGGGGCCAACGAGGCTGGGGCCAACCAGGCTGGGGCCAAGCCGAAGCTCCCGCGCGAGGTCTGGCTGCTCGTCGGCGCCAACGTCGTGGTGGCGCTCGGTTACGGGGTGGTGGCGCCCGTGCTGCCGCAGTACGCCCGTCACTTCGGGGTGAGCATCAGCGCGGCCACGTTCGTCATCACGGCATTCGCGTTGATGCGGTTGATCGCCGCGCCGCCCGCCGGCTTGCTCGTGCAGCGGCTGGGGGAGCGTCGGGTCTACATCAGCGGCCTGATCATCGTCGCGTTGTCGACCGGGGCGTGCGCGTTCGCGCAGACGTACTGGCAGCTGCTGGCGTTCCGCTCGCTGGGCGGATTGGGCTCGGCGATGTTCACGGTGTCGTCGCTGGGGCTGATGATCCGGATCTCACCGGAGAACGCGCGCGGACGCGTGGCGGGCCTGTTCTCGACGGGGTTTTTGGTCGGCTCGGTCGGCGGTCCGGTGCTGGGCAGCCTCACAGCGGGTTTCGGGTTGGCGGCGCCGTTTGTGATTTACGGTGCGGCGCTGATGGTCGCGGCGGGCGTGGTGTTCGTCAGCCTGCGCGGCAGCACGCTGGCGGCGCCGGAGCAGACGGCGGAGGCGGCGGTCTCGATACGTCAGGTGCTGCGCCACCGCGCCTACCGCGCGGCGTTGTTTTCGAACTTCAGCACGGGGTGGGCGGCGTTCGGGTTGCGCATCGCGCTGGTGCCGCTGTTTGTGGTCGAGGGCCTCGGCTACGGGGCGGGTGCGGCGGGCTTGGCGTTGGCGACGTTCGCGATCGGCAACGTCTCGGTGGTGATTCCCAGCGGGTATCTGTCCGACCGGATCGGCAGGCGCAAGCTACTGATCGTCGGGCTGACGGTGTCGGCGGTGTCGACGATTCTCGTGGGCTTCACGACGTCGCTGCCGATCTTCCTGGTCGCGGCGTACATCACGGGTGCGGCGACGGGCATCTTCGTCTCGCCGCAGCAGGCGGCGGTGGCCGACATCGTCGGGAACAAGGCGCGTGGCGGCACTGCGGTCGCGGTCTTCCAGATGATGGCCGACCTGGGTTCGATCATCGGATCGCTGGTGGTGGGTCAGATCGCCGAGCAGACCTCGTTCGGCGCGGCATTCGTGGTCAGCGGGGCGATCCTGGGGTTGGCCGCGCTGGGATGGGTGTTCGCGCCGGAGACGCGGCCCCGGCCCGCCGAGCACACGCCGGCGCGGGCAATTGGCCCCGAGGCCGGTGGGGAAGTGCCGTAACCAGCGATTTTGAGCGCTTCCGGCAGGTGGTGTAACTTCGATGGGCACGACTTCAGGGGCTATGGCGCAGCTGGTAGCGCACCACACTGGCAGTGTGGGGGTCAGGGGTTCGAGTCCCCTTAGCTCCACTCGATTGAGAGCCCGCTTCGACCATTGGCCGGGGCGGGTTTCGTCGTTCCTTGGCCTTCATCAGTCGGCATGTTGAGTCGGCGTCCTGTGATGATCCGAGGGCTGGGCTTTCTCGCTCGGCCGTCAGGCGGCCTGGTCTCCTGGGGGTGCCGGTCCGCCGGGCTCGCTGGATCCGGCAGTTGACACCGCGGCACCCGATTCGGCTTCGGTGACCTGGTTGTCGTCGGCGGGCTCAGCATTCGAGTGCGGGTTTGCGACTTCGTCGGCTATCTCGTTGTCGTCGCCGGGTGCTACCGCATGCCCCTCGTCGTCGACCACTTGGTCTTCGTCGGCGGGCTCGGCGTCCGATGCCGTGTCTTGATCCGGGGTGTCGGCCGGGTCGGTGGAGGGCGTCGAGAGTTGGTCGTCGGGTCGCAGGAGTCGTTCGGGGCGGTGGTAGTAGTTGAGCCGCGCCTGGCCGGTGTCCAGTTCGGGCGGCGGAAGCCATTCGACCTCGCAGCGCTCGTTCATCCGGGTGGTCCA
>NZ_LZIK01000042.1:0-190645 GCF_001667105.1 Mycobacterium sp. 852002-51152_SCH6134967
GCGCGTCTGAACCAGGCACCAGATGAGAAGAACCCAACCACCGCAAACGCGGCCCCACAACCATCACACTGAGTGCGTGTCGGCACACGACACGCCGCCACTTTTCGTCGGTCTGCGCACGCTCGGCCCCGCACGAGCGTGCGCCTCACGTCGAACCGTGAGCACCGATGAACATCGCAACGGCCCATGCGTTTCGGGTTGACCGCCGGCCTGCCGCGCACCGGCGAGCAGATGTGGGCGTTCGCCCGCGCCGTCGAGGGTTCGTCTTCGACGACCTGCCCGGGCGGCCATCGGCGATGCCGGATATCGCCGAGGTGATCAAGCTGCTGCGCTGAGCGTGTCGAGGAACTCCAGCATCGCGGATACCACGACGTCGGGCCGGTCCCGCTGCACCCAATGTGCCGCGCCCGCAACCACTTCGAGGCGCGCCGCTGGGATCAGTTCGGCCGCTGCCCGCGCCGCCGCCACCGGCACACTGCTGTCCTTGTCTCCGTGAACGATCAGCGCCGGGCGCGGGAACGTCGCGAGCCGGTCGCGGTAGTCGGTGGCGAGACGATTCCACCGGACCTGATCGCGTTGCCACTGACCGAACGCCTCGAATGCGTGATCCGCTCGGGCCGCCGACAGGATCTCGTCGACCAGTTCCGGAGTTCGCGCAGCGGGGTCGCCGATCAGCGCCGGCAGGACCCACGCCATGGCACGCCTGCTTCGCCCCGACCACCGGCTCACCGTTTTCAGCAGGCCGGTGCGCACCATGGCCCAGGTCAGCGCCTGCCGGAGACCGGACAGCGGCCCTCCAGACAGCCGGGGCATGAACCCGTAGCTGGCCAACAGCATTGCCCCCGTGACCTTTTCGGGCCGCTCCAACACGTGGCCGATCGTCATCCCACCACCGAGCGACAAACCGCCGACCGCGTAGCCGTCCAGGGCAAGCGCGTCGACGAACTCGCCGACGTAGCCGACCAACCGATCCTGGGTCGAGGGCCACGGCGCCGGCGGACTGTCGCCGTAGCCCGGATGATCGGGCGCGAGCACGCGGTAACCGCCGGCCGCGAGCCTCGGCGCGACATTACTCCAGGACAGCGACGCGCTGTCCACTCCGCCGCCGTGCAACAGCACCACGGTCGGCGCGGCGTCGACGCGCTCGGGTGCCCACTCGAGGTAGCTGACCGGCCCCCACGACAGCTCGACCGTCGACCTGACCACGTTCCTCCTTTGCGATTTCGGTGCTCGCGGGTGCGCACAGCGCAACCGGCTACACCGAAATCACCGTAGTCAAGCGCGAGGGTGGGCCTGGTCGTGGACAGCGCGCAGCCGTGCGACCGTGACATGGGTGTAGAGCTGCGTGGTGGCCAGGCTGGTATGGCCGAGCAGCTCCTGCACGATGCGCAAGTCGGCGCCGCCTTCCAGCAGATGCGTTGCGGCGCTGTGCCGTAACCCGTGCGGTCCGATGTCGGGTGCGCCGTCTACCGCCGCGACGGTCTGGTGCACGACGGTGCGCGCCTGGCGCGGGTCGAGCCGACGACCACGCGCCCCCAGCAGCAGCGCCGGGCCCGAGTCCGCGGTCGCCAACGCCGGCCTGCCGCCATCGAGCCACGCCGTCAACGCCTCCTGCGCGGGCGCACCGAACGGCACCGTCCGTTGTTTGTTGCCCTTGCCGAGGACCCGGAGCAGCCGCCGCGGCATGTCGACGTCGTCAACGTCGAGCCCGCACAGCTCGCTGACGCGAATTCCGGTGGCGTACAACAACTCCACGATCAGTCGGTCGCGCAGCGCCATCGGATCGCCCTGTTCGGCGCCCGATTTCGCGGCCGCCATGGCGTCGAGCGCCTGGTCCTCACGCAACACCGCGGGCAGTTCACGCCGGGCCTTCGGTACCTGCAGCCGGGCCGCGGGATCGGCGTCGATCAGGCCGCGCCGCGCCGCCCATGCGGCGAACATCTTGACGGCCGACGTGCGCCGGGCCAGCGTCGTGCGGGCGGCGCCGGCGGCGGCTTGCGCGGCCAGCCACGATCGCAGCACCGGCAGACTCAGCGCGTTCAGGCTGACGGCGTGTCCGCGCTCGGCCATGAACCCGAACAGCGACCGAAGGTCACCGAGATACGCGCGACGGGTGTGTTCGGAGCGGCCTCGCTCCAGCGCGAGGTACTCGTCGAACTCCTCGAGGACGCCTTCCACGACACCAACCGTCGCAGAGTCCCTCGGCAACGCTCAGGTGACGCGCCGCAGCGTGTCCGGAGTGAGATCGGCGAGGGTGGGATAACCGTCGACGGCCATCGTCAGATCGGCCTCGGCAAGCAGCGATCGCAGCACGTGCACGACGCCGTCCTCGCCGCCGAGCGCCAGTCCGTACGCATAGGGCCGTCCGATCCCGACCGCAGTGGCGCCCAGCGCGAGCGCTTTGACGATGTCGGCGCCGCTGCGGATGCCCGAGTCGAACAGCACCGGCAGCCCGTCGGCCGCCTCCACGACCCCGGGTAGGCAGTCGATGGCCGCCAGCCCGCCGTTGGCCTGGCGTCCGCCGTGGTTGGAGCAGTAGATCGCGTCGACGCCGCCGTCCCTGGCGCGCCGCGCGTCGTCGGGATGACAGATGCCCTTGACGATGAGCGGTAGGTCGGTCAGCGAACGCAGCCACGGCAGGTCGTCCCACGTCAGCGGGTTGCCGAAGAGACCCACCCAGTGCATGACGGTGGCCTGCGGGTTTTCCTCGGGCGGCTGCGGCAGTGCGGCGCGGAACACCGGGTCGCTGGTGTAGTTGGCCAGGCAGCTGCCGCGCAGCTGCGGGAAGTTCGACGTCGACAGGTCCCGTGGCCGCCATCCCGGCACCCAGGTGTCCAGGGTGACGATGATCCCCTTGTATCCGGCGGCCTCGGCGCGGTGGACGAGGCTGGCGGCCAACTCCCGGTCGGTCGGCGTGTACAGCTGGAAAAAGCCTGGCGTTTCGCCGAATTCAGCGGCGATGTCCTCGAGCGGGTCTTCGGTGAGGGTCGACACGACCATCGGCACACCGGTGCGCGCTGCGGCGCGGGCCGTGACGAGGTCACCGTGCCCGTCCTGCGCGCAGATGCCGATCACGCCGATCGGCGCCATGAACACCGGCGAGGGCAATGTCATGCCCAACAGGTCGACCGAGAGGTCGCGTTCGCGCGTGGCGCGGAACATCCGCGGCATCAGACCCCAGTTGTCGAACGCGGTGCGGTTGAGCCGCTGGGTCCGCTCATCCCCCGCGCCGCCGGCGACGTAGGAGTACACCGACGGCGGCATGGCCGCTTCCGCCTTGGCCTCCCACTGCGCGAACGTCATCGGCAGCTTCGGCACAATGCCGGAGAGGCCTTGCAGGTAGATCTCGAACTGGTAGTTACCGAACGTCATGTGGCAAGCGTGCCAGGCCGCCGGTCAGGTAGCGGATTCGGCCTTGGCGAGCTCGGCCTTCCATTGGCGGAAGGTCTCCTCGGTGCGGCCGCGACGCCAGTATCCGGAGATCGACGACGCCCATTTGGCCTCGACGCCGCGCTCCTTGCGGATGTAGGGGCGCAGGTTGTGCATGACGGCCTGGGCCTCGCCGTGGATGAACACCTGCACCTGTCCCGGCAGCCACGAGGTCTCCTTGACCGCGGCGATCAGCGGAGCGTGGTCACCGGCCTGATCCTCGGGCACCAGGTCGGCACGCCCGCCCCGATAGATCCACCGCACCTCCACACCGTCGGGCTTCTTCAACGGAACCTCGTCATCGGGTCCGGCAACCTCGATGAAGACTCGCCCGATCGCGTTGTCCGGCATCGCTTCCAGCGCGGCGCTGATGGCGGGCACCGCCGCTTCGTCACCCGCCAACAAATGCCAGTCGGCCGCGGGATCGGGCGCATAGGCGCCGCTGGGACCCATCAGGTAGGCCGGCTGGCCGGGGGTCGCGGCGGCCGCCCAGGGCCCGGCGACGCCGTGGTCACCGTGCACCACGAAGTCGATGCAGATCTCGCGGCGCTCGGGATCGACGCTGCGCACGGTGTAGGTGCGCACGGTGGGCCGCCGCTCCGGCGGCAGCGACGAGAACGAGTCGAGTGTCAGCGGCTGCGGCAACTGCGCGACATCGATGCCGGGATCGACGATCACGATCTTGACGTAGGCATCGGTGAACTCGTTCGGGGTGAACGTGTCGAATCCCGATCCGCCGAGAACCAGCCGGATCATGTGCGGTGTCAATTGCTCGGTACGCACCACTTCGAAGGTGTGTATCGGTCGCGCTGCCACGAAGAATCCCTCCAAAACTCGGCCGACCTGGTCGACCACACTGGTTCCGAGCCGGCCTCACCGACTATACGAGCGGAGGCCGTCGGTCAGGGTTCTACCTCGTACGACCAGCGGCCTTGCGGACAACCGGGTCACCCCGCCGCCAGCTTCCACCTCCCGTCCCGGCCGACCACCAGGCCGGACAACTCCAGGTTCACCAGTGGACCCAGCACCTGACGCGCCGGCAGACCGGAGGCCACCGCGACCTCCTCGGCGGTGCGGCCACCCCGGCGCGGAAGCGCGTCGTAAACGCGCTTCTCGATGTCGCCGAGCTCGTCGAGCGGTGAGGCCGGATGTTGCTCCTCGGGAGCCAGTTCACCCATCCTGCCGACGAGTTCGACGACGTCCGCCGCGCGCGTGACGATCTGCGCTCCTCCGCTCCGTAGCAGCGCATGGCACCCGACCGACGCCGACGACGTCACGGGCCCCGGTACCGCACACACGGAGCGACCGAGCATCCGCGCCCAAGCCGCGGTGTTGGCCGCACCGCTTCGCGCGCCCGCCTCGACCACGACGGTCGCCCCGGACAGCGCCGCCACCAACCGATTACGGGTCAAGAACCGGTGGCGCGCGGGGCGCACGCCGGGCGGATATTCGCTGAGAAGCAACCCGTGTTCGGCGATGCGCTGCAGCAGCGCGGAATGCCCGGCCGGATACGGGACGTCGACGCCACCGGCGAGCACCGCGACGGTAACCCCTTCCACAGCGAGCGTCGCGCGGTGGGCTGCACCGTCGATACCGAACGCGCCACCGGACACCACCGCGACGTCGCGCTCCGCCAGCCCGGTCGCGATGTCGCCAGCGACGAATTCGCCGTACGTCGTCGCGGCCCTGGTCCCGACGACTGCGGCGGATCGGAAGGCGACCTCGTCGAGGGCCGCGGGCCCGAGCGCCCACAGCACCATCGGGGCATGCGCCTGCGGCCGCAACCGGTCCGGAGCGCCTCCGAACCCTGCGAACGACAGTAGCGGCCACTCGTCGTCGTCGCTGGTTATCAGCCGACCGCCACGGCCCGCCAACACCGCCAAATCATCAGCAGCACAGTCGATGTCACGACGCGCCTCGGCGTGCCGGTTGACTTCTTCGCCTGCCGAGCCGCGCCGCACCCGCTCCGCGGCTTCCACCGCACCCACCCGCGCCACCAGCGCTGCAAGTGCGGGACAGGGAGGCTCGACGACCCGCGACAGATACGCCCAGGCTTCGGTGGTTTCGTCGATCACGGCAGACCTCCGGCCGGCCGGAAACTCAACGCGGTGGTGACGTCCTCGAGGGTAGGCGATGTCCGGCCCGCCAGGTCGCTCAACGTCCATGCGACCCGCAACGTGCGATCCATACCACGGACGCTGAGTGTGCCGCGATTGAGCGCCGCCTCGAACGGTTTCATCACCGCCGGGGGCAACCGGAACCTGCGTCGGAGCAACGAACCACTGACCTCGACGTTGGTGCAGATCCCATGTGGCCGCCACCGCTCGGCAGCAGCGGCACGTGCCGCGGCCACACGTTCACGCACGACCTCGGTGGATTCGCCGTCCTTGGCGACGATCGCGCCGGCCCGCAGCGAGTGCATTCGCACGTGAAGATCGACTCGGTCGAGCAGCGGACCGGAAAGCTTGCCGAGATAGCGTCGCTTCTCGTGGCCGGTGCATACACAGTCCCGTGGGTCGGGGCGGGCGCACGGACACGGGTTCGCTGCCAGGACCAACTGGAACCGTGCCGGATACCGGGCGATGCCGTCACGGCGGGCGAGGCGAATTTCACCGTCCTCCAACGGAGTACGCAACGATTCGAGCACGCTGCTGCCGATCTCGGCGCACTCGTCGAGGAAGAGCACGCCGCGGTGCGCGCGGCTGACCGCGCCAGGCCGCGCGATCCCCGACCCGCCGCCGACCATCGCCGCCACGCTCGACGTGTGATGCGGCGCGACGAATGGCGGGCGGGTGATCAGCGGGGCCTGTTCCGAGAGGAGACCCGCCACCGAGTAGATCGCGGTGACCTCCAGCGCCTCGCTCTCCGACAGCGCCGGCAGCAAACCCGGAAGGCGTTGGGCCAGCATTGTTTTCCCGACGCCCGGCGGGCCGGTCACCATCAGGTGGTGACCACCCGCCGCGGCCACCTCGACGGCATACCGCGCCTCGGTTTGACCGACCACGTCGGCGAGGTCGGCCATCGGTTCGGGTCTCGACGACGGCGACGCGATGCGCCCTTCGAGTCGTTCCTTGCCCTGCAACCACGACTTCAACTGACTCAGCGTGCGCACACCCCACACCTCGATACCCTCGACCAGGCTCGCTTCGGCGAGGTTTCCGGCGGGAACGACGGCCGCCGGCCAGCCCTCCCGCTTGGCGGCCAGCACAGCCGGGAGGATGCCCCTGACCGAACGAACCCGTCCATCGAGGGCCAATTCGCCGAGTAGCACGGTCTTTTGGAGCCGCGGCCACCGTTCATTCGCGCTGGCCGACAATACCGACAACGCCAACGCGAGGTCATAAACCGACCCGACCTTGGGCAGAGTCGCCGGTGACAGTGCCATCGTCAACCTGGTCATCGGCCAGTCGCACTTGGAGTTTGTGATCGCAGCCCGGACCCGGGCGCGCGACTCCTGCAGCGCCGCATCCGGCAGGCCGACCAGGTCAACGCTCGGTAGACCGGAACCGATGAAGGCCTCGACCTCGACGATCTGGCCCTCGAGCGCGGTCACCGCCACCGAGAACGCCCGCCCCATCGCCATCTACCCCACCCCCTGAAGATGCGTGATCTCCGGTGTGCGGCTTCGGCCGAGCCGCACCCGGACGACGTCGATGCGCACCTGCGGCCACCCGGTCTCCTGGGCGGCCAGCCACAAGCCGGCGAGCCGCCGCAGCCGACGCACCTTCTGCGGGGTCACGGCCTCCTCGACCCCGCCGAACCGATCGCTCGTGCGGGTTTTCACTTCCACGAAGACCACGGTGCGGACCGAATCGTCGACCGCGATCACGTCCAGCTCGCCGTACCGGCACCGCCAGTTGCGCTCGAGCACCCGCAGCCCCAACGACTGCAGGTGATCGACCGCAAGTTGCTCGCCCAGCGCGCCGATCTCGGCACGGGTCCATGAAGTCATGGCTTCACCGTCGAGCAGGCCACCGACACATCGGCGGCGCCGCCGTGCCGATGGTCCCCGTCATCCCCAACGCAGGCTTCATCCACAGATCGAGCCGGCACCGTTTCGCCGACGTCAAAAAGCGGGTACACGCCGGCATGACCGACAACTCGTTACACGGAGTCGCCGACCGCGCGACCGACAGCGATGCGTTCGAATACACCGCGCGTGCCGGTTTCGCGATCAGCGGCGTGCTGCATCTGCTCGTCGGCTATCTGATCCTGCGCATCGCGTTGGGATCCGGCGGCAACGCCGACCAGTCGGGGGCGCTGGCGACCTTGGCGCAACAGACGGGGGGCGCAGTGCTCCTGTGGGTTGTCGCCGCCGGACTGCTGGCGCTCGGGCTGTGGCGCGTCGCCGAGGCGATCGTCGGCCCGAGACCGGGTGAGGGCTCGGGCCGCTTCCGCGACGACACACCGGCGTGGAAGCGCGTGAAATCGCTCGGCCTGGCCGCCGTCAACTTCGCGATCGCCTTCTCGGCGGCCCGCTTCGCCATGGGCAGCGGACAGCAGAGTTCACAACAGAACGCCGGCCTGTCCGCGCAGATGATGCAATCCGGTTGGGGCAAGGCCGTGTTGGTCGCGATCGCGCTGGGCTTGATCGTGGTCGGCGGGTACCACGTCTACAAGGGCGTGGCAAAAAAGTTCTTCAAAGATCTGCGGGCTTCGGGCGGTACCGGCGTCACCGCTGTGGGCGTCGCGGGCTACACCGCCAAGGGACTGGTCCTCGCGGGCGCGGGTGTGCTCGTGATCGTGGCCACGCTGCAGGCCGATCCCGCGAAGGCGACCGGGCTCGACGCGGCGGTCAAGACACTCGGGCAGGCGCCGTTCGGCAAGTTCCTTCTCATCCTCGCCGCGGTCGGCATCGCCGCCTTCGGGGTCTACAACTTCGTCCGCGCCCGGTCCGGGCGGATGTGACTATTCGCCCATCGCCTCGAACAGCATCGCCAACTGGCCGGGGCTGACGGCGATCCCGCACTGCGCGCGCATATCGGTCAGCGGTGCGGCGATCCCACGCAGGTCGAGGTACTCGTTGGGGTGGGCGGTGAAGTACGCCCGCACGTTGGCGCGGGCAGCATCCGGCGGCTGCGTCGCCGCAGCGGTCAGCACCTCGTTGGCACCCGGGTGCGACTCGAGGTACCCGCCCGCTTGGCTGAGCACGCCGCTCGCCGTCGTCGCCAACCCGCTGGCCGTGCACGGCGCCGCACTCGCTACGGGGACGGCGCCAAAGACGCCGGCGGCCGCCAGTGCCGCTCCGCATACCATTGCCGATCGCTTTGACCTCTTCATCGCCCGTCCTCCGGTGTCTGTATCGCGAGGCCGACCGGCCCCCTGGTTGCAAGCAAACTACCCCGCCGAATTGCTCTGCAAACTGCGGGCGGCGAGGTCGACAGGGTATGTTCGTTAGGTAAACCTCAGCTAAAGATTGCGGCCTGACCTGCACGTACCGCGAAAGGACCCCCTGTATGCGATCACGGTGGAGGCGGATCGCCGCCGTCCTGGCAACCCTCGCGCTGACATCCGGCGCCACGGCCTGCTCGGATTCCGGCGAAAGCGACGAACTGCTGATCTACAACGCCCAGCACGAGTCGCTGACCAAGGAATGGATCGACGCCTTCACCGAGGAGACCGGGATCAAGGTGACCTACCGCCAGGGTGGTGACACCGAACTCGGCAATCAGCTTGTGGCCGAAGGGAAAGCATCGCCTGCCGATGTCTTCCTGACGGAGAACTCCCCGGCGATGGCCGCAGTCGAGCGCGCCGGCCTGTTCGCCGACCTCGAACCCGAGACCCTCGAGCAGGTGCCGCCGCAGTACCGACCGCCGAGCGGCAAGTGGACGGGGGTCGCCGCGCGCAGCACCGTCTTCGTCTACAACACCTCGAGACTGCAGCCCGACCAGCTGCCGAAGTCACTGCTCGACCTGCAGCAGCCGGAATGGAAGGGCCGCTGGGGAGCCCCGCCGACCAAGGCCGACTTCCAGGCGATCGTCTCGGCGCTGCTCCAACTGAAGGGCGAGCCCGCGACCGCACAGTGGCTGGCCGCGATGAAGGCCAATGCCAAGCTCTACAGCGACAACATCGCCACGCTCAAGGCCGTCAACGCCGGCGAGGTCGACGGCGGAGTGATCTACCACTACTACTGGTTCCGCGATCAAGCGAAAACCAAAGAGATGAGCGGCAATACCGCGCTTCACTATTTCAAGAACGAGGATCCCGGGGCCTTCGTCAGCCTATCCGGTGGTGGGGTGCTCGCCTCGACCGACCGAATGGACCAAGCCCAGCAGTTCGTCCGGTTCATCACCGGCAAGGCCGGCCAGGAGGTGCTCGAGAAGGGCACGTCGTTCGAATACCCGGTCGCCAGTGGTGTGCCCGCGAACCCCGCCCTGCCTCCGTTGGACACTCTGCAGGCGCCGAACGTCGACCCGTCGCACCTCGACGCTCAGAAGGTCACCGATCTGATGACGAAAGCCGGCTTGCTGTAAGTGGTCGCCGCCGCTCCCCCTGTCCCCCCGCCCGCGGCACCGGTGTCGCGGTCGGACAAGACGGCCCGGCCCGGCCCGCTCATCTCGGTCACCGTCGCGATCCTGGTGGCGGCCACCTGCATCCCGCTGGGATACGTGGCCTGGGCGACGGTCTCGGTGGGGTGGACGCGTGCGTACGAACTCGTGGTGCGCCCCCGTGTCGGTGAACTGCTCGTCAACACGGTCGCCCTGGTTCTCGTCACGGTTCCGCTGTGTGTGGCGATCGGTGTGGGCGCGGCGTGGCTGGTGGAGCGGACGGACCTTCCGGGCCGGGCGCTGTGGCGGCCGCTTTTCGTTGCGCCGCTGGCTGTTCCGGCGTTCGTCAACAGTTATGCCTGGATCGGGGTGATCCCGTCGCTGCACGGCCTATCGGCGGGGGTTCTGGTCACCACCCTGTCCTATTTCCCGTTCATGTACTTACCGGTCGCCGCGACGCTGCGGCGGCTCGATCCTGCCGTCGAGGAATCGGCACGGGCGCTGGGATCCGGCTCGGCGGGGGTGTTTCTGCGCGTCACGCTTCCCCAGTTGCGACTCGCCATCCTGGGAGGTTCGCTGCTGGTCGGGTTGCATCTTCTCGCGGAGTTCGGCGCGTTCGCGATGTTGCGGTTCGACACCTTCACAGTCGCGATCTTCCAGCAGTTCCAGGCCACCTTCGATGGAGCCGCAGGCAGCATGCTGGCGGGTGTGCTCGTGCTCCTGTGTCTGGCGTTGTTGGTCGTCGAGGCCTCCGCGCGGGGTAACGCCCGGTTCGCCAGGATCGGTTCTGGCGCCCCGCGCGCGAGCGCACCGATTCATTTGCGCCACAGCGTGGTTCCGGCGACGATTGCGCTGACGGCACTGGCTGTTCTGGCCATCGGAGTGCCGGTCGGCACGATCCTGCGGTGGCTGTGGTTGGGAGGTGGCGAGGTTTGGATCGTCGATGACATCCTCTCGGCGCTGGGTCAGACCGTCGGATTGGCTTCGGCCGCAGCGGTTGTGACGACTGTGCTCGCGTTCCCGGTCGCTTGGGTGGCCGTGCGCTCGTCCGGCTTTCTTGCTCGCGTCGTCGAAGGTGCCAACTATGTGACCAGTTCGCTGCCCGGCATCGTCACGGCGCTGGCGCTGGTGACCTTCACGATTCACTTCGTGCGCCCCCTCTATCAGAGCCTGACATTGATCGTGTTCGCCTACGTCCTGTTGTTCATGCCCCGCGCGCTGGTCAACGTGCGAGCCGGCCTCGCTCAGGTTCCGCCGAGCCTGGAGGAGGCGGCCCGGTCGCTGGGCAGTTCGCCGACGGTGACGTTTCTCCGGGTGACGTTGCGGCTCACCGCTCCAGCCGCGGCGGCAGGGGCCTCGCTGGTGTTCGTGGCGGTGGCAACCGAACTGACCGCTACCCTGCTGCTCGCGCCCACCGGAACGCGGACGCTGGCGATGATGTTCTGGTCGTTCTCCAGCGAGCTCGACTACGCGGCGGCGGCACCCTATGCACTGGTGCTCGTGGTCCTCGCCATACCGGTGACCTTGCTGCTGTACCGGCAGTCGACGAAGGCGGCGGCACTGTGAGCGTTGCCGAAATACACGGGCTGGCCAAGGCTTTCGACGGTCACACGGTGCTCGATCAAATCGATCTGGAAATGCAGGCGGGTACCATCACCGCGGTCGTCGGAGCGTCGGGGTGCGGCAAGACCACGCTGCTTCGTTTGATCGCGGGATTCGAGACACCGGACGACGGGACGATCGTCATCAGCGGACGCCAGGTCGCGGGTCCGGGCGGTGCCCTCGCACCGCACCGGCGCGCGATCGGTTACGTCGCCCAGGACGGCGCACTGTTTCCGCATCTGACCGTGGGGCAGAACATCGCATACGGCCTGAACGGATCGCTCCGCCGAGCAGAGATTCGCGGCCGCGTCGGCGAATTGCTCGAGACGGTCTCGTTGGATGCCGCTTTCGCATCACGCCGACCGCACGAACTGTCGGGCGGCCAGCAGCAGCGGGTGGCCCTCGCACGGGCGCTCGCCCGCAAACCGGTCGTGATGCTGCTCGACGAACCGTTCAGCGCCCTCGACACCGGCCTGCGCGCGTCAACGCGAAAAGCCGTAGCCCGCCTGCTGATCGATGCCGGTGTCACTACGCTGCTGGTCACTCACGACCAGGAGGAGGCGCTGTCGGTGGCCGATCAGGTCGCTGTCATGCGCGACGGGCGGTTCACGCAAGTGGGACCGCCGCAGCAGGTGTACCGGCATCCGACCGACCATTTCACCGCCGCATTCCTCGGCGACTGCGTATCCCTCCCCTGCACGGTCACCGACGGTATCGCCGAATGCGCGCTGGGACGAATCCCCCTGCACGGTACGGGAACTGCACCCACGGGCCCCGCGACGCTGCTTCTCCGGCCCGAACAGCTTGTCGCCAAGGTGGTTTCCGACACCGAGCGGCTCGAGGGCGTTGGGACCGTACTGGCCGTAGAGTTCCTCGGCCACGACGTGCTGTTGACTGTCGACCCCGCCGGCGACGCGGACCCGATCATCGTGCGCCAGCACAGCCTCGATCCACCGCAGGTCGACACGAAGGTCCACATCCAGGTGGTCGGAAGCGGAGTCGCGCTGTGACCAACCCCCTGATCGAGCACCTCCGCGGCTACGGCGACAACTTCGCGGTGCACACCGATACGCAGCACATGACCTATGCCGCGCTGGCCGACCGGGTTGCTGCCGCGATGCCCGACCTCGGTGAGAGCAGACGCCTCGTGCTGCTCGAAACGCGCAACGACATCGACACGCTCGTGCACTATCTCGCCGCGCTGGCGGCTGACCATGTGGTGCTTCCCGTTCCAGGCGGACGGGAGCACTCGACGATCCTGCGCACCTACGAACCCGACACCGTCGTCGGCGACGGGGTGATCCACCATCGCCGCAGAGGCGGAGGGCGTCGCCTGCACGAGGACCTGGCGATGTTGATGTCGACGTCCGGCACCACCGGATCACCGAAGCTCGTGCGGCTCTCCCGCGACAACCTGCTGTCCAATGCCTGCGCGATCGCGCGCTACCTCGACATCAGCGAAACCGACCGTGCGGCGACCACTTTGCCGATGTCCTACTGCTATGGGCTCTCGGTCGTCAACAGTCACCTGCTCCGCGGCGCCGGTCTGATCCTCACCGATCTCTCGGTGACCGACGATCGGTTCTGGGACCTGTTTGGTGACCACCGCGGCACCTCGTTCGCGGGTGTGCCCTACACGTTCGAACTGCTCGAGCGGATCAAGTTCGACACGATGGACCTGCCGGACCTGAGGTACGTGACGCAGGCCGGTGGGCGCATGCCGCCTGAGCGCGTCCGGCGGTTCGCAGAACAGGCCCGAAACGACGGCTGGCAGCTGTTCGTCATGTACGGGGCGACCGAGGCGACCGCCCGAATGGCTTATCTGCCACCTGAATTAGCGCGTTCGCGGCCCGAGGCCATCGGCCGGCCGATACCGGGCGGGTCGTTCACGATCGAATCGACCTCCGAAGGGGCGGACGACGCCGTGGGCGAACTCGTCTACCGCGGACCCAACGTGATGATGGGCTACGCCCGCGGCCCCGACGACCTGGCCCTCGACAAGACCGTCGAATCGCTGCACACCGGCGATCTCGCCCGCCGCGCTCCCGACGGGCTCTACGAAATCATCGGTCGCACCAGCCGGTTCGTCAAAATGTACGGCTTGCGCGTGGATCTGCAACGCATCGAGTCCGCATTGAGCGCCCGCGCCATCACCGCCTTCTGCACTAACGACGACGACCGCCTCGTCGTGGCGGCGGCCGGCGCGCACAGTGAACGCGATCTCCAGCGCATCGCGGCCGAGGCCGCCGGCGTACCGGCATCGGCCGTACGCGCAGTCGCAGTGGACGAACTGCCGCTGCTGGAATCCGGCAAACCCGACTACCAAACCGTCCGCGAACTCGCACGGGCCGCCGAAGCGACGTCGACCACCGACCTGCGCGGGGTGTTCGCCGACGTGCTGCAGCTCGACCCGGCGGCGGTCGACCCGGATGCGAGCTTCGTCGACCTCGGCGGGAACTCGCTGTCGTATGTGGCGATGTCGGTGCGACTCGAGCGAGCGCTGGGCCAGCTGCCCGCCGGATGGCAGCAGCGGCCGCTTCGCGAACTCGAGAGGCTGGTCAAGCGGCCGCGGACGCGGTGGCGACTGTGGGACGCGACGCTGGAAACCAGCGTGGCGTTGCGGGCTGTGGCGATCATCTTGATCGTCGGTTCGCATGCCGAGTTGTTCGAGCTGTGGGGCGGCGCTCATCTGTTGCTCGGCATCGCCGGATACAACTTCGGCCGGTTCTGTCTGACCCCGGTGTCGCGCACCAAACGGGTGCGCCACCTGCGGAACACCATCGGCTGGATCGCGGTGCCTTCGGTGGTGTGGGTGGGCATCGTCCTGCTGTGGACGTCGGATTACACCTGGACGAACCTGTTGCTGGCCAACAAGATTCTCGGTCCGCACGACAGCATGACCGCAGGCCGCCTGTGGTTCGTCGAGATTCTGGTCTGGACGCTGGTCGCTCTGGCGTTGCTGTTCTGCATTCCGGCGATGGACCGGGTCGAGCGTCGGCATCCGTTCGCGGTTGCCGTGGTGTTCCTGGTCGCCGGGTTGGCGTTGCGCTACGACGTGCTCGGGCTGGACATGGGCCGGGATGCCTCGTTCACCATGCTCGCGTTCTGGTTCTTCGCCATCGGCTGGGCGGCATCGAAGGCCGGCACAACCTTGCAGCGGGTGCTGCTGACGGCGGTTCTGGCGGTGGCGCTGTACGGCTACTTCGACAGCACGCTGCGAGAGCTTCTCGTGTTCGGCGGTCTGGCCCTGGTGATCTGGCTGCCCACCATCCGCTGCCCCGCGGCGCTGACCGTGGCGGCAGGCGTTCTCGCCGAGGCTTCGCTGTACACCTACCTCGTCCACTACCAGGTGTATGCGATGTTCCCCGGCCACCCCGCCGTCGGCGTGATCGCCTCGCTCGCCGTCGGCATCCTGCTCACCTATCTGGTGACGATGGCGCGTCGACGGTTGCGGGTGCGTCGCAGGCAGGGCGCCTCGACGAAGCTCAGTCCCGCTCCGCGATAAGGCCTTCCTGCGCGAGTGTGGCGGCGATGACGCCGTCGGCGCGGATCAGGTTTCCCGTCACGACACCCCTTCCCCGTGCGGCGGCGGGCGAAATCGTCTCGAGCAGGTTCCACTGGTCGGCGAACACCGGTTGGTGGAACCAGATCGACGAATCCGTGGTGCCGCTGCGGTGCGTGCGCGCCCGCATCGAATGGCCGTGAACCTGTAGCGCCGGATCGATCATGTACACATCGCACACGTAGACCGCGATCAGGGTGTGCAGGATCGGAGCGTCGGGAATCGGCATTGTGGCGCGCCACCAGAGACGGCGGACGAACTCGCCTGAGGAGCTGTCGTCGACGATCCTGATGTCGAGTTCCTCGAGCGGCATGGAAGGTGCGGGCCCGGCGGGACCGGTGCGCGGTAAGGACTCCGGATCGTACAGCGCGGGGAGTCGGCGCCCGTGCTCCGGGCCGCGGGTGGGCACGGCGAAGGACACCGTGGCCGTCGTCAAAAGCCGTGACTGTTGCCGGGATTCGACACGGCGCGCCGAGGAGGTGCGGCCGTCGAAGACGCGCGCGACGGTGTAGTCGACGTCGTCGCCTGCCTCTCCGCCGCGCAGGAACTGCAGGTGCAGGTTGGTGGGCAGCCGATCCGTATCCACGGTGCGGCAGGCGGCGGCCAGGCTCTGGGCGACGAACTGACCGCCGTAGGCGCGTTTGCCCGCCGGGCCGCTCGCCGGCCCGACCCAGCTGTCCGCTTCGGCCCCCGAGCGCAACTCGAGCAGGTCGAGCAGCCTGCTCATCCGGCGTGCCCCGTCGCCACCGCGCCCGACGCGACCAGGCCGTCGACCTGATCGGCGGTCAGCCCCAGCCACTCGCCCAACACGGCGACGGTGTCGTCCCCCAGCGCCGGCGATGCGACCGCGGGCGAATACTGTCCGTCGATCGAAATCGGGAGCCCCGGCGCCAGATAAGTGCCGATCCGCGGCTGGTCGAGCGACGTGAACAGCGGGTTGTCGGTGACCTTGTCCTCGGTGGCCGCCTCGGCGAACGTGCGGTAGCGCTCCCACAGCACCGACGTGGCCGACAGCGCGGCACTGATCTCGTCGCCGGTGTGTGCGGTGAACCATTCGGCGAACAATCCGCTCAACGCGTCGCGATGCACGAACCTCTGCCCCTCGTCGGAGAAATCGGCACCGAGCGTCTCTGCCAGCGCGGCAACCGCTTTCGTCGTACCGGTGAGCTCCGTGAGGTCGCGGAAATGTCGACCGGTCAACGCGACGACCATGAACGACACCCCGTCGCTGCTGACGAAGTCCTGGCCGTACTGGCCGTACACCGAGTTGCCGATGCGTTCGCGTGCGGTGCCGTTGACCATGACCTCGGTGAAGAAGCCGAGGTTGCCCGCCGTGGCCAGGGCGACGTTCTCCAGGGGGATGCCGATTCGCTGGCCTTCTCCGGTGGCGTCGCGGTGCCGCAGCGCTGTCACGACGGCCAGCGCCGTGTAAAGGCCGCATGCGACGTCCCACGCCGGCAGCACGTGGTTCACCGGTGTGGCGAGTTCGGCTGGCCCGGTGACCAGAGGGAAACCGATACCCGCGTTGACCGTGTAGTCGACACCGGTGCCGCCGTCGGCGCGACCGGAGACCTCGACATGGATCAGGTCGGGGCGAAGCGCTTTTAGTGTTTCGTATGAATGCCATTCGCGCCCGGCCACATTGGTGATCAGGATCCCGCTACTGGCGATGAGCCGCTTGATGACGTCGCGGCCTTCGTCGGAACGCACGTCAGCGGCGACCGATCGCTTACCCTTGTTCAGGCCCGCCCAGTAGATGCTCTCGCCCTCGCCGGTGACGGGCCATCGGCGGTAGTCGGCGGCGCCGCCGATCGGATCGACCCGCGTCACCTCCGCCCCGAGCTGGGCCAGCGTCATCCCGGCCAGCGGGACGGCGACGAAGCTGGAGATCTCCACAATGCGCACGCCGGCCAGTGGCCGCGTCGCCTCGGATGTGCTGGTCATCGGGGTCAGTGTAGGCAGCGGCCCCGTCGCGGCTCACACCAGTTCGATCGCTTCGGCGATGGACGGCAGCACGCGGCTGGGCCGGAACGGGTACCGCTCGACCTCGTCGACCGTCGTCGACCCGGTCAGCACCAGGATCGTCTCCAGGCCCGCTTCGATGCCCGCGACGACATCGGTGTCCATCCGGTCGCCCACCATGACCGTGCTCTCCGAATGGGCCTCGATCCGGTTGAGCGCGCTGCGGAACATCATCGGGTTGGGCTTGCCGACGAAGTACGGTTCGCGGCCGGTGGCCTTGGTGATCATCGCGGCGACCGACCCGGTGGCCGGTAGCGGACCCTCCGCGGACGGCCCGGTGACGTCGGGGTTGGTCGCGATGAACCGAGCCCCGCCGAGGATCAACCGGATCGCTTTCGTGATGGCCTCGAACGAGTAGGTCCGCGTCTCGCCGAGGACCACGAAATCCGGTTCGACGTCGGTCAACGTGTAGCCCGCCTCGTGCAGCGCCGTGGTCAGCCCCGCCTCGCCGATGACGTACGCCGATCCGCCCGGCAGCTGGTCGGTCAGAAACGATGCGGTCGCCAGTGCGGAAGTCCAGATGGACTCCTCGGGTACGACCAGGCCGGACCGCTTCAGCCGGGCGGACAGGTCGCGCGGCGTGAAGATGGAGTTGTTGGTCAGGACCAGAAAGGGCCGGTGCAGGTCGACGAGCCGCTGCAGGAACTCGGCGGCGCCGGGCAGCGCGTGTTCCTCGCGGACTAAGACCCCGTCCATGTCGGACAGCCAGCACTTCGGTGTGTCGCGCACTGTCCCAGTGTGTCAGGTCCGCTCGCGCTCGTTAGCCCATCGGCAAGTCGGGCATCGCAACGTCGCAGCGCGCCCGGAAGTCGAACGCGGCCTGCCGGACCGCCCGCAGCTCGTCGCGGACCCGCGGATTCGCGTCTAGGTACGCCTTGATCTCCTGCGTCATCTGGTCCCTGGGCTTGCCTTTGAGGCCGGTGAAGAACGCGTTCACCTCCGGATGCGTGAACAGGTATGACGATGTGCCCGCCGAGACTCCGGACATGACGCCGGCCAGGTCGGCGGCCGTGCAGTTCGGCGGATCGGCGGCGGCGGGTGCGGCACCGAAGAGGATCGCGCCGACGAGCACTCCGGCGCCGACAGCACTGCGTCGCAACAACATTGACAACTCCCTTACTCGGATGGGCTTACTAGCGCGGACCGCCGCCGCCGGGGCGGCCCGGTCGACCGATGTCTATCCCGGGGGGACCCGGATCGAGGATGATGTCGACGCCCCAGTCGTCGCTGCAATACCAGGGGTCGGCGCAATAGCCGGGATAAGCCGGACCGGCCTGCGGGGCATCGGGTCCCCCCCCGCGTACGGTCCCCTGGGCGCACACGGTGGCCGCGCCCGCGTTCGTGCAGTCCGCCGACGCGACGGGAGCGACAGCGACCGGCGCCATCGAGATCGACACTGCAACCAGTAGGCAGCGATGGGCAGATCTCATGGCCGCCTCCCTCTCTCGTAGGCGGGTGCAGTGCCGTCGCGCCCGGGTGCGTCGGCTACCGCGAATCATCGCAGCCTACTTCGCAAACGGTGTCGGGTTTTTCGAATTCGCCGAAGAGCTCAGCGCGGCTGGTTCGGCACGCCCGGGAACAGTTGCTCGGTCGGACCCGATGTCACGTAGCCACCGAGTTTCGTCGCCAGGTGTGGTGCGAACACCGCGCCGTACATGAGATGACCGACCACGACGACGGCGGCGATCGAGAGCAGCGACGATCCGACACGGCTCGTCGATCGCTTGTCCGCCCACACCTCGATCACGTTGCGCCCCCGGGAGTCGACTCGTCCGAGGAGATAGGTGAACACCATCATCTGCAGGCCCATTGCGAACGCGTCGTAGAGCGGGTACTGAAACCTGCTGCCCTCAAAGATCGCCAGACCCGGGATCACGTACCCGTAGTAGAAGACCCCGAGGCGGGGACCGAAGAAGCCGTTGAACAGCAGCGCCCAGCAGAACCCGACGACCAGACCCACGATCAGCAGGGTTTGTGGTCTGCGCCAACCGAATCGCCTAATCAGCCGCCGCCCCAGCCCCGCGCCGATCACCGCCGGCAACACGAAGTAGGGGATGTAGCCGATCGGCACCGATGACGGAAGTCCGCCGCCCCACGTCATGTTCATCGGCCACCACGAGGGCATGCGCGGAAGTGCCGGCGGGAACTGGGCATACACCGCCCAGTCGTACGGTGCCTCGATCCACGAGAACGAGATCGCCGAAATCGACAGCAGCAGCAGCGGATGGAGGCGGCCGCGCCGGATGCTCAGATACACGCCGTAGGCCAGGAACAACACTCCGCCGACGTAGGCGAAGGACAAGCCGACGATGAGCGCCGGCGTCAGCTCGGTGCTCATCGGTCGTCCTCCGCGACCGCCCTCTCGCCGCGTGCTTCGGGATCGAAGTACAGCACCAAGCCGACGATCAACACGAGCAACCCGAACAAGGTGCCGAGCATGATGAGTTGGCCCATGACCACTTCCCTTCCGCGCCCGCGTCAGCAGTAATAGTGCACACTATTACCGGTGCTCCGGTCAAGGGACGACTATCGTCATGTCCCGTGCCCCAGCGACGTTCGTCGAAGAAGGGATCCGCCCCGGAGGCGCCTGCCGGGCGCAGGGCCCCCGGCGAGGCCCGGCGGCTCCTGCTCGACGCCGCCCGTGAACTGTTCGCGCGCCAGGACTATCGCAGCACCACCACGCGGGAGATCGCCGAGGCGGCAGGCGTCACCGAATATCTGCTGTTCCGGCATTTCGGCTCCAAAGCGGGGCTGTTTCGGGAAGCCCTCGTTCTCCCGTTCACTGACTTCGTCGACGACTTCGGGAAGACCTGGCAGGCCGTCATACCCGACAAGGTCACCGAGGAGGAACTGACCCGGCAGTTCGTCGGCCGCCTCTATGACGTGCTCATCGAGCATCGCGGCCTTCTGTTGACCCTTGTCTCCTCGGCCGGCCTCACCGACGACGAGATCGACAGCGCCGGTATCGCCGATATCCGTCGGGCGCTCACGCTGCTCGGCCAGATCAGCGCCGAAGGTATCCGCCTGCGCGGGCTGCGTTCGGATCAGCCCGATCTTCCCGCGCACTCGACGGTCGCGATGATCGTCGGGATGGTGGCGCTGCGTTCGACCTTCTTCGGCAACAGACCGCCGTCGCGCGAGGCGATCGTTGACGAACTCGTGCAGGCGATCCTGCACGGATTCCTGCACCGGCCTTAGCCGCCAGGCCCGTTGGGCCACTTGAGCAGCGATCCGGCGTCCACGCGGATGTGCTGGCCGGTGATGTAGCGGCTGTCGTCACTGGCCAGAAACACTCCGAGGTTGGCCATGTCTTCGGGCTCGATATACGGAATCGGCATGGCCTGGAAGAGCGTGAAGAGCGGTTCGGCGTCTTCGCGGGTCGGTGTCTTGCCTTCGGCCTTCAGGTCGGGCCGGAAGACGCCGTACATCCCCTCGTTCTGCAACAAGTGGGTGTTGCAGTTGGTGGGGTGGATGGCGTTGATGCGGATCATCCTCGGCGCGAGGTGCAGGCACATCTCGTCGACGTACTCCATCACGATGCGCTTGCTCCAGCCGTAACCCGCGCCGCCGGGACCCATGTCCGGGCTCGTGGTGGTACCGCGGATCATGCCTGCGGTGGAGCCGGTCACGATGACCGACGCACCGTCGGGCAGGTGCGGAAGAGCCACCGCGACGGTGTTCATCACGCCGACCAGGTCGACGTCTGACGCGTCGACGAAGCCCATCGGGTCGGGATTGCCCATCGCCATCGGCAAAATGCCGGCATTGGCGACCACGATGTCGATCCTTCCGAGGTCGGCGACCCCCGCCTCCGCCGCTTCCCGAAGTTCGTGCCGCTCACGGACATCGGCGACCCGAGCGACGACGCGCCGTCCGATCTCCTTGACCGCACGCTCGGTTTCGGCGAGATCCTCGGGGCTGGCGAGGGGATAGGGATTGGACGGGATGTCACGGCAGATGTCGACGGCGATGATGTCGGCGCCTTCTTTGGCCATCGCGATCGCGTGCGCGCGACCCTGGCCCCGGGCGGCCCCCGTGATGAAAGCGACCTTGCCGTCGAGCTTTCCGGTCATGTCAATGCTCCTTCGATTCTTGCCGGTCGTGACACGCGGTGAGGTGCTCGCCGGGCGTCTTCCTCATCCGAGCGGAGTGAACGCGATGTGCAGTTCGCTGAGCCCACGCATGATGAAGGTCGGCTCATAGGTGAAGCGACGGTCGTCGGGGGGGCCGTGGTGTTCGGTGGAGATCGCGATGTCGGTCATCCGGTCGAGAATCCGGTTCAACGAGATCCGTCCTTCCGCCCGGGCCAACGGCGCGCCGGGGCAGGAATGAGCGCCGCGGATGAACGCGATCTGCTCGCGAACGTTCGGGCGGTCAGGCCGGAAGATGTTGGGATCGGCGAACTTCCGTTCATCACGGTTGCAGGCGCCGGGCAGCAGCATCACCGTCGTACCCGCGGGCACCTCGACGTCGCCGATCTTGGTGGTGGTGCGCGCCATCCGGAAGTGGGATTTGACGGGGCTTTCCATCCGCAACGTCTCCTCGAGGAAGGCGGGGATCATGCTGCGGTCGTCGCGGAGCTTCTTCTCGAAGTCGGCGTTGTCGGCGATGAACCGGACCGCGGAGCTGACCAGTTTCGTGGTCGTTTCGGTGCCGGCCGCGAACAGGAAGGTCGACAGATTCATGACGTCCTCGATATCGGGAGTCGAGCCGTCTTCGTGCTTGGCCTGCGCCAGCTCGGTCAGCACGTCCTCCCGGGGGGAGCGTCGGCGATCCTCGATGTAGGAGTAGAACTTCTCGTTGAGCCATTCCAGGGGGTTGTGCGACGTCGGCGCGTCCTTGCCGAGTTCGCCGACCGTCTCCATGGCGAAGACCGCTTTGAATTCCTCATGGTCCTCGACCGGCACACCGAGAAGGTCCGCGATCACCAGCAGCGAGAACGGTTTGGCGTAGGCGGACAGGAATTCACAGCTTCCCCTGTCGAGGAAGGTGTCGAGTTGCCGATCTGCCAACCGCCACATGAAGTCCTCGTTCTCCTTGAGGCGTTTGGGCGTGATGAGCTTGTTCAGCAGGCCACGGGTGCGGGTGTGCAGCGGCGGGTCCTGCGACGTGATGTGTTCGGCCATCGGCACAGCGGCGCGGTGCTGTTCGATCAGCTCGCTGACGTCGTCGGATTCCCCCGGCCCGAAGGGCATACCCGAGAACGGGCCGGCGACCGATACGCAGGAGGAGAACGCGGGGTCCTTGTAGACGGCGAGCGCCTCGTCGTAACCGGTCACGGCGAGCACATTGAACGGGGTCGCCTGTGCCACCGGGCATTTGGACCGTAGATGATCGAAATACGGATACGGGTCGGGAACAAGAGCCGCATCGGTGAAGAAGTCGACGGTTTCGAAGTCGGTCACAAGACACTCCTGGTTGCTTCGGTCACGTAGGCGTCGTCGACACTCATGATCTGGTCGAGGTTCTCGGCGATGTCTTCGGCGGTCAGCGGCTGCTTCCAGACGCCCTGGGTGCGCACGACCGCAAGGCGTGAGACACCACCCATCCCCGTCAACAGGACCTCACCGGTGAGCGGACACGACTCGTGCGCAAGGAAAGCCGCTGCGGGCGCGCACAGTTCGGGAGGCATGCTCGCGTTGATCTCGGCCATCATGTCCTCTGACATGCCGTACAGCTCGGCCAGTTGGCGGCCCTGGGAGGCCGACATGCGGGTGTAGGCCCGCGGCGCGATCGCATTGACTCCGATGCCGTGGGCCACGCCCTCGGTGGCGAGGGTACGGGTCAGCCCCCAGACCGCCCCTTTGGCAGCGCCGTAGCTCGTGAGTTCGGGGATGCCGCCGAGCATGGCCTCGGATACGGTGTTGACGATCCGCCCGCGGCCCGCCTTGGCTAGATGGGGCCATGCCGCCCGCGTGACGAAAAGTGTTCCGCAATAGTGCACGTCGAGCATCTTGCGGACCCGGTCCTGTGACAGCGTCTCGAAAAGTCCCGGGTCGTGGACGCCGGCGTTGTTGATCACCGCGTCGATGCGCCCGAACGTTTCGGCTGCGGTGTCGACCACCGCCTGCGCCCCCGACTCCTCGGCGACGGAGGCACTGCACGCCACCGCCCGGCCACCGGCTTTCGCGATCTCATCGACCACAGAGTCGGCCGGCCGCGAGCCGCATGCGCGACCGTCGATCTGCGCCCCGTTGTCGGCGACGACGACGCAGGCACCCTTGGCCGCGAGCAGCAGCGCGTGACCGCGGCCGATCCCACGGCCGCCGCCGGTGACGACCACCACCCTGTCGTCAAAGCGCAGATCGGTCACGGGCTGACCGCGGGGTCGAACACGATCGGCAGCGCGGTCGGAGACCGGAACACCTGCCCGCGGATGTAGGCTTCGTCGGCTTCGGGGTCCAGCCGCAGGTTGGGCAGCCGATCCAGCAGGAGGTTGAGCGCGACGCGCATCTCGAGGCGCGCCAGATGCATGCCCAGGCAGACGTGCACGCCGTGGCCCCAGCCGATGTTCGCCTTGGCTTCGCGGAAGATGTCGAACTGATCGGGCTGTGGGAAGCGCTCGTCCTGCCGGTTGGCCGCGCCCAGCACCGGCATCACCGACGAACCCTCGGGGATGTGGACCCCGCCGAGTTCGGTGTCGCGGCTCGCGATCCGGGTGATCATGCTCAGCGGCGGCTCCCAACGCACCGCTTCCTCGATCGCCTGCGGTATCAGCGACCGGTCGGCCAGGATCGCGTCGAGCTGTTCGGGGTTGGACAACAACCCGAACAACAGGTTTCCCAGCGACCGGTACGTCGTCTCCACACCCGCGGGCAGCAGCAATCGCAGGAACGAGAAGATCTCTTCGTCGGAGAGCTTTTCCCCGTCGATCTCGGCCGCGCCGAGCCGGCTGATCAGGTCGTCGCGCGGTTCCTCGCGTCGCGCCGCCAGGATGGGCCGGAAGTAGTCGGCCAGCGCCAAAGACGCCTCCCGCCCGCGCTCGGGGTTGATGGTGAACGACAGCAGCGAGATCGACCACTTCTGGAACTGCGCGTAGTCGTCCTGCGGCAGGCCCAGCAACCCGGCAATGATCAACGTGGGATACGGGAAGTTGAACTCCTTGACGAGGTCGACACGTCCCCGGCCGGCGAAGCGGTCGATCAGCGCATTGCCGATCGGGGTCACCAGCGTGTCTTCCCAACGGGCGAGGGCCTTTTGCGAGAACGCCTTCGCCACCAGGGCCCGGTGCCTGCCGTGCTCGGGTTCGTCCATTCCGAGCATCACATGCTTACCGAACACATCCCCGAATGCTTGGATGATGATCGACGACGAGAACGTCTCGTTGTCCCGCAGCATCTGCTGGGCTTCTTCATAGCGGTAGACCATGACGATCGGCTTACCTTCTTGCCCAGGGATACCCGGGATCTCGATCTTCTGGACCGGCTCTTCGCGACGCAGCCTCGCCAGTTCCGTGTAGGGGTCGCGCACATCGCCCGACACGAAGTCGTCGAACTCGCCGAAGTCCTCGAGGTCCTCGAACAACAGTTGCATGGCGTCCCTCCTACGAACCGGCCGGATAGGCGACGGACTTGATCTCGGTGTACTGGTCGAACCCGGCGACACCGTTCTGGCGTCCGATACCGCTGGCCTTATAGCCACCGAACGGCGTGTCAGCGCCGTACCCGGCGGTGCCGTTGAGTCCGATGAATCCGGCGCGCAGTCGCCTGGCCACTGACAGGGCCCTGTCCAGCGTCCCGGCCATTACGTTGCCCGCCAGGCCGTACGGACTGTCGTTGGCGATGCGCACCGCGTCGTCCTCGTCGTCGAACGGGATCACCGAGAGCACCGGGCCGAAGATCTCCTCCTGAGCGATGGTCATCGCGTTGTCGACGTTGACGAAAAGTGTTGGCTTGACGAAGAATCCCCTATCCATGCCGTCGGGAGCCTCGGCACCTCCGACGAGCAGGGTCGCGCCCTCCTCGACGCCCTTGTCGATGTATCCGCGGATGCGCCCGCGCTGCTTGTCGGAGATGACCGGTCCGCACAGCGTGCCCGGATCCTGCGGATCCCCGGGCGCGACACCTTCGTAGATGCCCTTGAGGATTTCGACGCCTTCGTCGTAGCGCGAACGCGGCAGAAGCAGCCGGGTCGGGTTGGCGCAGCCCTGACCCGCGTGCATACACGGCGCGATGCCCATCATGCAGCCCAGCGCGAAGTCCGCGTCCTCGAGCACGATGGTCGCCGACTTGCCGCCCAGTTCGAGGAACAACCGTTTCATCGTCGCGGCGCCCTTCTCCATGATCCGCCTGCCGACGACGGTGGATCCGGTGAACGAGATCAGGTCCACCTTCGGTGACAGGGTGAGTTCTTCACCGACGAAGTGATCCGAGGCGGTGACGACGTTGACGACACCCGGTGGGATGTCGGTGTTCTCGGCAATCAGCCGGCCCAACCGAGTGGCGTTGTACGGGGTGTTGGGCGCCGGCTTGAGTACGACGGTGTTACCGGTGCCGAGGGCTTGCCCGATCTTCTGGATGGTGACCTCGAAGGGGAAGTTCCACGGCACGATCGCCCCGACCACGCCGACGGGCTCGCGCCAGACCTTGCGGGTGGTGTTGACCCCGGTGACCGACACGAGCGCATCGCCCAGTGATGTCTCCCAAGGATATTCGTCGATCAGCCGGGCCGGGTATTTCAGGGCGTCGGATAACGGCGCATCGAGTTGGGGGCCGTGGGTGATGGCACGCGGACAGCCCACCTCGAGGATGAGTTCCTCGCGCAGCTCTTCCTGCTCGGACTCGAGTGCCTCCTGAAGCTGCAGCAGGCACCGTTGCCGAAACGCATGATCCGTGGACCAATTCGTCTCGTCGAACGCTCGCCGCGCCGCGTCGATCGCGCGGTGCATATCGGCGTTCGAGGCATCGGCGACCTCGCCGAGCACCTCCTCGGTGGCCGGGTTGATGTTGGTGAAGGTGCCTGCCTCACCGTCGACGAGCTTGCCGTCGATCATCATCTTCGATTCGAAGCGAACGTCAGCCATGGTCTCTGCTCCCTCGTAGCGCGCCGAATCGCGGGATGCCCATCATCAGCCGGATCATCTGGTGCAGCCCGGCCGACGGGAACACCCGATTGGCGATCAACAACATTCGCGCGTCGGGGCCGACCGACCGCTTGACGAACGGTTTCGAACTGTCCAGTGCTTCGGCCAAACCCTCCGCGAACTTGTCCGGCGACCGTGCGGCCATCCGCATAGCGGCCCGCCCACGCTTGTCCATGGTGCGGTGATGCGGCGCATAGGGGCCGGTCAGATCGCGACAGTCGGTGGTTCCCGCATCGGTGATGATTTCGGTGTCGTAGGTACCGGTCACCAGGATCGTGACGCCGATGCCGAACGGCGCGATCTCGGCGGCCATCGACTCGCCCCAGCGTTCCAACGCGCCCTTGACGGCCGAATACGGTGCGGTGGCCGGCATTCCGCGCACACCACCCTGGCTCGACACCAGCACGATGCGGCCGCGCCCGGCTTCGCGCATGGACGGCAATAACGCCCTTGTCAATCCGACGGGACCGAAGATGTTGGTCGCGAACATCTGCTCCCACAGATTCACCGGTGTCTCCTCGACCATTCCGGCCGCCGAGATGCCGGCGTTGTGCACCAGCGCATACGGGGCGCCGACCGCCTCCTCGATCGACTTGGCCGCCGCCTCGATCGAGGCGGTGTCGGTGAGGTCGAGCGTGACACCGATCAGGTTCGGATCGTCCGGCACCGCGCCGGTCGCCTCACGCAGCCGTTGCATGCCGGCATCGACGGACCGCATGGCCGCGACGACCCGCCAGCCGCACCGGTACAGATGAGACGCCGATGCCAACCCCAGCCCCCGCGAGGCGCCGGTGATGACGACGCTGCGCTCAGCCCTCATTGTCTGTTCTTCGCGCAAGCGCTCAGCCCCCATTGTCTGTTCTTCGCGCAAGCGCTCATCACCCATCCTGGGCGTCCGGTGCGCACCGGTTGCTCTTCTCACCCAGTTCCACGTCCGGGCGCCCGTCGGGCTGCCCGCTCATCCAGGTCGACATGATCCCGACGGAGTACGGACCCGGTTGGCCGTTCGCTTCGTAGAAGCCCTGCGGGTCATAGACCTTCACTTCCGGATACGGCCACGGGCAGGCCACCGACGTGGAGATCTTCGTCGCCTTCACGATCGCGAAAAGCCCGCCGTAACAGAAATAGGCGACGTTGATGATCACGAACATCACCACGAAGGTGCCCAGCCTAGGCCTCGAGGCGAAGATCCGCGCTCGCTGAGCGAGCTTCTCCGCGACGGACTTACCGGTGTCGTCGCGGTAGAGCAGCACACCGGCGGGGATCATCACGAACGTCACCGCCACCACTTCCCAGATCAACGGGAACTGATAGGTGTCTCCGGTGAACACCGACGCCCACGGCGGCACCTGTGAATAGATGTACATGCCGGTGCGCACCAGGGTGATCTCGAGCGCCGCGTCCACCACCACCCCGATCGGGAAGATGATGGCCGCCAGGCTGATCAGCGGATGGCGCCACACGAATGACTCGACAGGCCTGCGCGCCTGCAGTTTCCGCAAGATCCAGATCGCCGGGAAATAGGGCCCGAGATAGAACATCACGTAGCCGAGGACCACGAACGGTTCCACCGTCGGTGACAGCGACACCAACGGCCAGTCCTCGGGCAGGTGCGCCAGCTCGGGGTTGTAGACCGCGAACGGCGACCAGTTCATGATCGGGTCTTGCCACACGATCAACGACGTGACGAGTGCCATCAGCAACGTCGGGTTGTGCGGGTTTCGTCGCCAGTGCACCACCCACAAGGTGATGATTACGGCCATCGTGATGACGGTGAAGGTCTCGAGGATCACCACCCAGGTGGACGTGCTCCACCCGAACAGCACCTCGACGGGCCGCGGTGTTCCCTCGACATCGGGATTGGCGATGCGTGGGGACCCCGGACCCTTACGGGTGTTGACGGCGAAGAACACGGCAACGGCAAGGAGTGCCGCCACCGAGATCGACGGCCCGAGCCAGGACCGTTTCGTCGGCCCCGGAGAGGCCGGCGAGGTGCCTTCGGCCTTCGGCGTTTCAGTGGTCACGGTTCACTCCTCACCAAAGCGGTCGACGAGATGAGAGTTGACGCCGTCGGCGTCCAGCCTTCGGGCGACCAGATACCCGGCGCCCATCCACGCCCGGCGCGTCCAGTTGCCGAACGAGACGCGGGTCCCCGGCGCCCCCGCGGCCGCGGGCATCATCTTGACGCGTTCCAAGGCCTCCTTGACACCGCGCGGACTCAGCGGATGCGCATCGCTGCACGCGCGGAGCAACGCTGTGGCGACGTCGCAGTTCACCACGGGCACACAGTATTCGGGCCTGCGGCCGAACTTCTCCTGGTACTTGTCGAGGAAGCGCTGCCCGACGGGGTTGCCCTCGTCGTACTGGTCGACGCCGGTCCACCCCATGAACGCGTTCCACATGATCGGGTTGATCCACGCGTTCTGGAATGCCGTGCTGGTGAATCGTGGTGGGTCCCAACCGAGTTCTTCCAGAGCCGGGTTGACGAACACGATGCCGAACCCGAATCCGGCGTGCACCACGGCCTGCGCCTTGGCCTCGTGCAGTGTGCGCACCGCTTCCGAGACGTCTTGGGCCGTCTGCGCGATCGCGGCTTCGGCGACGATCCGGATCCCCTTGCGCCGGCACGCGCTCCGGAAGTTCTTCACGTATGTCTCGCCGACCAGTGACTGCTCCATGAGGACACCGACCTCGTGGTGCCCACCTTTGGCCAGAAGGTCTGCCCAGAAGATCGGCTCGTCGGTCAAAGACCCCTGCGGAAACGAGAACGTCCACTCCCCCAGCCATGCGTCGCTGCCGGTGACGCTCAGCGCGGGCACCCGGAACCGCTCCTCGATGGCCTCGCGGGTCGGCACGCAGTTGTCGGTGATGTGCGGGCCGAACACCGCGAGGCACCCCTCGTCGACGAGTTCGCCGTAGGCGTCGATCACCGCTTTGACCGAACCTTTCGGCAGCCCCTCGACCTCCTTGTAGATGATCTCGATGGGCCGATCGATCACGCCGTTCTCAACCGCCTCGGCGAATATCAGCTCGAAGGGATTGGACAGATCTTCCTTCATCTCCTGCGGGTAGAGGTCGGGCAGCTTGAAGTCCATGAGGTACCCGAACTTGATCGGTTCCGCGGTGCTCTCGTAGGACATGCGACCTCCGTCGTTGGAAACCTAATATTTGTTCAGACAGTAGCGAGGGTCATGATCAGGGTCAATCACCCGGAGCCTGGTCGACCAAGTACGCGTCGATCATCTCGACCAAACCGCGGGTCACGGTGGCGTCATCGGTGAGCGGGCCGGCGATCGCGGCGCGCGCGGCGTCCCGTGGGGCCAAACCTTCGGCGATCAGCCGACCCGCGGCGATCAATACCCGCGTGGAAGCGACTTCGCGGAGTCCCCCCGTCTCCAACCGCCGGATCGCATGACCCAGCCGGACCAGTTCCGCGGCACGGTCGTGCGCGATGCCCGCTTCGCTGGCGACGATCTTCTCCTCGACGTCGGCTGTCGGAAAACCGAATTCGATCGCAACCATCCGCTGCCTGGTGGAGTCCTTGAGGTCCTTCAGCACGCTCTGGTAGCCCGGGTTATACGAGACGACCAGACAGAACCCCGGCGCCGCCTCCAGCGTGACCCCCAGCCGTTCGATCGGCAGTTGTCGGCGGTGGTCGGCCAGCGGATGCAGCACGACCGTGGTGTCCTGTCGGGCTTCCACGACCTCGTCGAGGTAGCAGATCGCGCCGTCGCGGACCGCACGGGTCAGGGGACCGTCGACCCACTCGGTCTCACCGCCGCGCAGCAGGAACCGGCCGACGAGATCGGCAGTGGTCAGGTCGTCGTGGCAGGCGACGGTGATCAGCGGACGGTCCAGGTCGTGCGCCATCGCCTCGACGAACCGCGTCTTACCGCAGCCCGTCGGACCTTTGAGCGCGATCGAGAGCCCCTGGGTGTATGCGGCCTTGAAGACCTGCTCCTCGTTCGCGACGGGCACGTAATAGGGCCGAGGTGGCTTCACCTGCATGGCTTCCCTTCGGTTCGAGCTCGCTTAGGGACCCTAGCGCGGAACAGATGTTTGGTTCAAGACGTAGTCGCCGTCGACACCCGCCTGCGCAGGTCCGCGGTGCGCAGCGCCGAGCGGAACAACGGACCGATCACGTCGGCCAACTGCGTCGGCTTGGGTATCGACGCGTGTGCAGCGCTGCCGAACACCATGGCCAGCTCTCCGGAGTCGGTGGCCGCGCCGATCGTCAGGCACAAGCAGCCGATACCCTCTCGCCGGGCCTCCCCCAACGCCCGGCGCACGTCGGCCGCACCATAGCGCCGTTCGTAGCCATGGTCATAGGCCAAACCGTCGGACAGCACCACCAGCAGGCGACGTGACGTGCCCGCCTTCTCCGTCATCACCGCCGTACCGTGCCGAACGGCCGCCCCCAGTCGCGAGTAGGCGCCCGGAATGAGGCTGCCAAGGCGCCGCATGACCATCGCGTCGAGGTGATCGTCGAAGCGCTTGACCGGCACGAGATGAACGGCCGAGCGGCCCTGTGACTGAAACGCGTACAACGCGACGCGGTCTCCGAGTTCGTGGAGGGCGACGGTCAGCGCCGCCGCGGCCGTCCGCTGTTGCTCGTGCACGGTCTGGCCAGAAGTGCCCGATTCCCCAGCCGAGCCGGAGACGTCGAGCAGGACGAGTACGGCCAAGTCGCGGCGCCTTCGCAGATTGTCGAGGTAAACGGCCTCGTCGGGCGTCGAACCCGCCAGCGTTTCCACGCGCGCCTCGACCGCGGCATCGACGTCGATGTCGTCACCCTGGACCTGTCGGTGACACAGGTCCAGCCCGATGCCCAGACGGGTGAGGGGGCGACGCAAGGCGTGGACATCGGGGCGAACCAGCGCTTCCCCCTTGTCGATCGGCGCGTCGATCTCGACCACGGTGCACCAGTCCGGCCGGTAGGCGCGCCGCTGGAAGTCCCACTCGTGGTAGGTGCGACCCCCGGTTGCGGAGCCCGCCCAGCCATCGGAGTCCACCGCTCCGGCCGCGCTCGAGGTCACTGCGCCAGCACCGCGAAATCCCCTGCGGGAGCGGTGGGTCGGCGTGTCCGCACCCGGTGGGCCCGCACCGGAAAGCTTGCGGACGCTCTTTGTCATCCGTTTCAGAAGCTTGCCGAGCGCACCGCCCCCTCCAACGGGGCTCGAGAAGGGATCCATCACGTCGTCGCCGTCGTCGACGTCGTCATCACCGTCATCGAGGTCGGCCAGTTCCCTGTTCGCCTCGCGCCGAGGGGCGTGCCCGTCGGCCGCTTCTACCTGCGCGGCAGAGGCACGCGTGGCCAACACTTTCTGTGCCCTGATGACGCCGAAGCCCGCAGGCGGATCGGCGATGTCGCGGCTCTCCCCTGCGACCTTCAACGAACCGGCCGCCGAATCCGCGCGAGCGGCGAGGTCACAGTCGAGAAGGCGACGGACACCCGACGGCAGCAGGTCGTCGTTCACCGACAACGCCCGCTGACCCTCGACCGCGAGGTATCGGCGCGCCAGGGCCGGCCGCCTGACGAGTTTGCGCACCACGCCGGCTTCCAGGCCTCCGCTGGCCAGCAGCGACGCCTGCACCGTGACCGCCTCGAGTTGGCGGTGCGCGCCGGCGGATGGGTCGACGAACACCGTGACGCCGTCGGTCCACGCCGGTTCGCCGGGAGCGGCAGGCGCGACCGCTACCGTGCGGCCGGCCAGGGCCGAGGCCAGCAGCGCCAAGCGCTTGGGATCGTCGGCGTCCTCGCTCGTCATCGAGCGCGCCCTTTCTTGTTGACCAAATATCTGTTCCAACGTAGAGTCCGGCCGCACCGCAGTCAATCGCCGGAGGAACGATGATCGATTTCGCCGACCAGGTCGCCGTGGTCACCGGGGCGGGCCGCGGGCTCGGCCGTGTCTATGCGCTCGAGTTGGCAAGGCGCGGAGCATCGGTCGTCGTCAACGATCTCGGCGGGACCATGCACGGTGACGGCCGGGACACCGCTGTCGCCGATCAGGTGGTCGACGAGATCACCGCCTCGGGCGGCACGGCCGTCGCGTCCTATGACTCGGTGGACAGCCCGGCGGGCGGCGAGGCCATCGTGGGAACCGCCGTCGACGCGTTCGGCCGCCTCGACGCGGTGATCAGCAACGCGGGCATCTTCAACTCCATCCCGTTCGACGAACTGACGCGCGACGACTGGCGGCAGATGCTTTCCGTCCATCTCGACGGCGCGTTCTACCTGTCCCAGCCCGCCTACCGAGTGATGAAGGCGCAGGGCTACGGGCGCTTCGTGTTCATCGCGTCGTCGGCCGGCATGTTCGGTCAGCACCTGGAGGCGCATTACGCCGCAGCAAAAGCCGGCATCGTCGGCCTGACCAACGTCATCGCGCTCGAGGGTGACCCGCACGGGATCCGCGCCAACACCGTGCTGCCGTTCGGGCTCTCCCGGATGGTCACCGAAACGCTGGCCGACCCGAAAGCCCTTGAGGACAACGGCTTCTTCGCCGCCATCCGTCCCGAGCTCGTCGCTCCCCTCGTGGTGTACCTGGCTAGCCGGGCCTGCGATGTCAGCCATCAGAACTTCTCCGCGTGTGCGGGCCGGTTCGCCAGGGTTTTCATCGGGCTGAGCGAGGGTTGGCTGGCACCACGGAACGGTGATCCAACTGTCGAGGACATCGCCGGCCACCTCGAGGCGGTCGCGGCCACCGAGCCGTTCACCGTTCCGGGATCGATCTACGACGAGGTGTTCGCGGTGACGAGGCGCCTCGGAATCACGGGCTGAACGTCACTGCCCGACCGGCCCTCGGCATCGTTGACCAAAGATCTGTTCCGCATTATCGTCGGCGCGGAGACCGAGAACAAGGAGCGCCATGGATGTCGACCAGCTCCTCACGACGACCCGGTCGGCGCGCAAGTCACTGGACCTCGACGCACCCGTCGATCGTGGAGATATCGCGGACTGCCTACGGATCGGGATGCACGCCGCCAACGGCTCGAACCAACAGAGCTGGCGTTGGGTGGCCGTATCCGACGAGAAACTCCGCGCGCGGCTCGCCGACCTCTACCGCGACGCCTACCTGCAGAGGGTCGGTGGGCAACTGATCGCCGACCTGTTGCCACCCGAAACACCGGGCAAGAAGATCATGTCCTCGACCGAGTGGCTGGTCGAGAACATGGCGAAGGTCCCGCTTCTCGTAATCCCGTGCTACGAACCGTATCTGCCGCGCGTCGACGGCGACGAGTCCTTCTACCAGGCGACGCTGTACGGTTCGATCTTCCCCGCCGTCTGGAACTTCGCGCTCGCGCTTCACACGCGTGGCTACGGAACCTGCGTGACGACGTTGCATCTGACCCATGAGGCAACGGTGCGCGATCTGCTCGGCATCCCCGAAGGTTACGTCCAGGGCTGCCTTCTGCCGGTCGGCCGGCTGCGGCCCGGCGTCAGATTCCGTCCGGCGGAACGTCGACCGATCGCCGAGGTGGTCGCCGTGGACACCTGGGAGGGGACATCGCTGTGAACGAGAGGCTGCAGGAGATGTGCGACCGCGCCGACATCTTCGACTGCATGCAGCGGTACGCCCGCGGGATGGATCGACGCGACCGCGAACTGGTGCGTTCTGCCTACCACGACGGCGCGGTCGACGAGCACATCGGTTTCGTGGGCCCCGTCGACGAATTCATCGACTGGGCATTCGCTTATCACGAGACGCAATCCCGCTACCAGCACTACCTGGTGAACCACACCGCGGACATCGCGGGCGACCAGGCGCACGCCGAAACCTACTATCTGTTCGTCGGCACCGACCGCGCCCCGGCAAACCACCTGACCGTCAACGGCGGCCGCTACATCGACCGGCTCGAGCGCCGGGACGGCCGTTGGGCCATCGCCGCGCGGGTCTGCGTCGTGGAATGGCACACCGAGGGAACGACGCTGATCACCGGCGAGACCATGGGCTTTCTCGCCGATATCCTCACCGTCGCGCACGACCGCAGCGACATCTCCTACGAGCGCCCGCTGAACCCCGTTCGCTTTCCATCCAGCTCGTGACCACCGGCCCCGCTACCGGCGCCTTCACCTCGAGCGACACTGCCCGGTGGCCCAGTTCTGGTAGCGTTAACCAAACTTTGGGTCGGTTCGACCAAACAGGTGGACGGGAGCCTGGCGTTGGAGGTGTCGTGGGGCGTCGTGTGACGCCGAAGGCCGACCTCGCGAAGCACGCGGGCCATTCCTACGACGACGGCACCCGGCGGACCGAAATCTTGCAGACGGCGGCGTCGTTGATCGCCACGTCCGGGCTGCGCACGTCACTTCAGGAGATCGCCGACGCCGCAGGCATCCTGCCCGGCAGCCTGTATCACCATTTCGAGTCCAAGGAAGCAATCCTCGTCGAGTTGCTTCGGCGCTACCACGAGGACCTCGATCGCATCGCCGATCAGGCCCTCAATCGGCTCGATGACCCCGCCCCGCTGTCGGCGTTCGATCGGATCGTGGAGTTGGGTGCCGCGATCGCCCAGTGCGCGGTGACCCACAGCGCCGCACTGCAGATGACGTTCTACGAGACACCGACCTCGAATCCGGAACTGGCCGCGCTGGCCCAACAGCGCCCCGCGAAGATCCTCGAAGCGATGGTGCAGACGCTGCGTGCCGCGCGGTGGAGCGGTTATCTGCGCCCGGACGTCGACCTGCCCATTCTTGCCGACCGGATCGTCCAATCGATGCGCCAAGTCGGGCTGGATGTCATCCGGCACAGCGCAGGCGCCGACAAGGTCGCGGCCACGCTGTGCCGGATCCTGCTGGAAGGATTGGCCACGGTCCCTCCCAGCGACGCCGAACTTGACCGCTCCCCCGCGTTCATCGCCGCCGACGACGCGGTGAAGTCGTGGATCGAGGAGGAAGAGAACGCGCCCAACGACAAGGCCTCACACGTGCGCGCAGTCGCGCGAGCCGAATTCGGCCGAAAAGGCTACGAGGTCACCACGATCCGCGACATCGCATCGGCCGCCGGCCTCGGCACCGGAACGGTGTACCGCCTGATCGGGTCGAAAGAGGAACTGCTGGCCTCGATCATGCAGTCGTTCGGCGAGAAGGTCGCCGAGGTGGGGTGGACGAGCGTGCTGCGGTCCGAGGCAACGGCGGTCGAGAAACTCGATGCGTTGAGCTGGATCCACACCAACGCGCTCGCCCACTTCGGCGACGAGTTCCGGATCCAGTTGGCGTGGATGCGGCAGTCTCCTCCGGACACCCCCAACATCGCATGGCTGTTCACCAAACGCGTCCGTCAGATGAAATCCCTGCTCACCGCTGGAATCCGCGCCGGCGAGATCGCAATCGACGCACCATCGAACGAGACGCTGGCCCGCGTCGTCATCGGGGTGTCGTGGATCCCGGAGAACCTGCTCCACGACCTCAGCCCGCGCGCTTCGCAGATCCACGTCCGCGACACCCTGCTGCGCGGCGTCACCACGCGCTCGACAGCCGACGACGCTAGCCGACGATGATCGGCAGCCTGCCCCAGCCCCGCACACTGGATGTGTGGGCCATCGCGGCGTCCTCGTAGTCGACCTCCCACTCGGGCCACCGGCGCAGCATCTCCTCGAGTGCGACCCTGGCCTGCATTCTGGCCAGCGACGAGCCGAGGCAGAAGTGCAGCCCCTGCCCGAACGACAGGTGCGATCCGCCGCGATGGATGTCGAATCTCTCCCCGTCGGGGTAGCGCCGTTCGTCGCGGTTGGCAGAACCGTTGAGCAGCAACATCACCGAGCCCTCGGCGATCGTCTGGCCGTGAGCCTCGGTATCGCGGGCGACATATCGGGCCTGCACCGGCGACGGCGCCTGGTAGCGCAACACCTCCTCGATCGCCCGGGGAATCAGCGAGAAGTCGTCGAGAAGTTCGCGTCGCTGATCGGGGTGCTCGGCGAGCATCTGAGCGATGAAACCGATCAGCCTGGTGGTCGTCTCGTTACCGGCACCGGCGATCATGCTCGTGTAGGTCATCACCTCGATCCGAGACAACGGCCGCACCTGACCGTCGTCTTCGACCTCGGCGTTGAGCAATTGGGTCATCAGATCGTCCGACGGATGTTCGGCCCGCCACTCGATGTAGTCGGCGAACAGCTGGTAGGCGTTCTCGAACGTCGCCGCCGACACTGACTGAAAGCTCCCCTCCTTCAACCCAATCGACGCATCGGTGTTGTCGCGAATCTGCTGCTGTCCCTGCTCCGGAATACCCAGCAGGTAACCGATGGTCCGCATCGGGATCAGCGCCCCGAAGTCGCCGATCACGTCGAAACGGGAAGCACCCGTAAGGGAGTCGAGCGCACGCACGCAGAACTGGCGCACCAGGTGTTCGATGGCTTCCATCCGGCGCGGGGTGAAGACC
This sequence comes from Mycobacterium sp. 852002-51152_SCH6134967, assembly GCF_001667105.1. NCBI lineage: Bacteria > Bacillati > Actinomycetota > Actinomycetes > Mycobacteriales > Mycobacteriaceae > Mycobacterium > Mycobacterium sp. 852002-51152_SCH6134967. The sequence goes on from NZ_LZIK01000042.1 coordinate 36,562, forward strand.
TTCGACAGCACCCGTCGGTGAATGTCGTGGAGGGGAGGATCCTCGAACAGGATCACGCCCGGCGGTACGTCCACACAGCTCATGATGACGTCCATCGTGGTGCCCTTGCCCGAACGGTAGATGTCCCAGTCGTGTAGCCCCTTGGCGACGTCGTCGTAGCGGCTCAACGCGTAGAAGTTGTACTTGTCGTTGTAATAGAGCGGCGCCTCGTCGCGCATCCGCTTCCAGATGGGGTACGGGTCGTCGTCGATGTCGAAATCGAATGGGTCGTAGTACAGATCGACGGTGTTGGTATCGGTCATCTGCTGCTCTCTCTTGTCATCGTCGGGGTCGCTGCCGCGTCAGCGGCGCGCCTCAGATATGGCCACGCGATCTCGGGTGGAATACCGCCGCACAGCGGTGACAGATTGAGAAACCCTCCCCCGCGGATGATTTCGCGCGCCTGTTCAGAGCTGATGATCCGGTGCGAAGTGTAGTGGTGGCGCAGTTCCTCCACATCGCGAGCCGCCGAGATGCCGGCCGAAGCGTGGTTGTCCGGATTCCACTGCGCATACATGCGGGCGTCGTGAAACAGGTGTTCGCCGATCTCGTCCCACCCCTCGTCGACGTCATCGGCGACGAACGTGACCGTCGGCGTGTCGGGCGGGGGTAACAGCACACCGCCGGGTTCGTGCCCGTGCGCGCGCGACGCGGTTTCGTACGCGTCCCGCATACCGGTCACGCTGCCGTTGGCGAGAAGACCCAGACCGTAACGTCCGGCGCGGCGCGCCGCCGCAAGGCTTGCACCGCCCCACATCAAAGTCGGCCCGCCGCGAGTGCACGGTGGCGGTGACACCATGATGCGGCGGTTGTCGTGCACGGTGGGCCGGCCGGTCAGCAGCGTCCGCAACAAGTCGAGATTCTCGTCGGCCAGCGCGCCCCGGCGCGACCGGTCGATACCGAAGTGCTCGAACTCCTCGGGCCGGTAGCCCAACCCGAATACATACGAAGCCCGGCCGTTGCTGAGAATGTCGAGCACCGCAACGTCTTCGGCCAGCCGAACGGGATCGTAGAACGGCAGTATCACGACCACGCTGAGCGCCAATCGCTCGGTACGGGCCGCGATCGCCGATGCCAACATCAGGGGTGCCGGCAGATAGCCGTCCTCTGATCCGTGGTGCTCGCACAGCACCGCCGCCACGCATCCGTGCTGCTCGGCCCACGCCGACATGTCGATTGCCGCCGCATACAGGTCGGTCGTCGCCGCACCGAAACGCGGTGCCCGCATGTCGAATCGGATCGAGAACATCGCTGACTCCCGCTGCTCACCCGAACGCGTTCCGGGGCAACGTGTTCGGCAGGTCCAGCGAACTCAGCAGACCGGCGGGAGCCGCCACCACGTAAGGAATCGCGTTGACCACGCGCATCGCGGTGGCGGCCATCGCAGCATGCCCCGCGCCGTGGCCCTCGGCGGCGCCGAGGTTCATCGCGCAGTGGATGTCGGGATCACCGTCGATGTCGACGCGATACGTGGCGTCGAACTCCGAGGACGGCCAGTCCGGCGCCACGTCGCGTGCCATCCGGATGATGTGCTGGACGACGATGGCTTCCCGGCCGTTGACCACACCCGCGGCCCTGGTGCTCACCGCGCCACACGTCCCGGCCTCGATCGTGCCGAACGCCACCTCGATGTCCCTGTCGGTGACGCGGCGGTCGAGGCTGCCGCGGACCTCCTCGACCTCGACGCCGAGACCCGCCGCGATCAGGTGGATCGGTGCCCGCCAGGCCATTTCGATGAATCCCGGAGTCTTCAGCAGCGGTTCGAAATCGAGCGGCCGTCCGAAGCCCATGCCGTTCATCATCACATCGGCCACCGGGTAGTGGTCGTTGAGCGCGACCTCGGTGACGGTCACGCAGCGGATCCGCTTCGACTGCGTGGCCAGCACCAGCGCGAGTTGATCGGAGCCGAAGCCGGGAAAGATCCCCGAGGCGTAGAAGGACGCGCCGCCTCTCTTCGCAGCCTCTTCCATCTGGTCGCGCCACTCCGGTGAGTAGTAGGCAGGCGGATAGATCAGGGTGGTCGACGTCGTCGACACGACATTGATCCCGGCGTCGAGGAGTTTCAGGTAATCGGGCACCGCTCCCGCATCACGTTCCGGTCCGCTCGCGGCGTACACCACGCAGTCCGGTTGCAGCGCGACCAACTCGTCTGCGTCATTGGTGGCTGCCACCCCGATCGGATCACCACCGGCCAAGGCCCCAGCGTCCTTGCCGATCTTCTCCTCGGAGTGCACCCACACCCCGACCAGCTCGAGGTCGGGCCTGCCCCGGATCGCGTCGATGGCAATCGATCCAACGCCTCCTGTCGACCAGACGACGGTCCTCAGCGGTGTTGTCACGGATTCTCCTGTCGGTCAAGTAGATGCGGCCGCCGTCGCGGCGCGTTCGAGATACGGCCAAGCCAGCTCAGGCGGTAAACCGCCGCACAGTGGAAGCAGCGGAAGCGGCCTGCCGTCTTGGACGTACGCGGCGGCCTCCTCGGGTGTGAAGATGCGATACGGGCCGCCCGGTTGCCGCAGTTCGGACACGCTCTGCGCCCTTGAGATGCTCGCCACCGAATCGTCGCCGTGCCGGTAGGAGGCGGCCATCACCGCGTCATGCAGCAGGTACGGTCCCAACTCCTGCCATGCCGCGTCCACATCGTCGGCGACAAAGACGGCCGTCGCCGCCCCCTCGCCGGGGAACTGCATGAGGCCTGGCTCGAATCCCTTGTCACGACATTCGTTCTCGTAGAACCGTTTCAACCCCTCAGAATCCACCTGGGAGATGAAACCGAGCCCGTGCCGCGCGGCGCGCCGGGCGGCGGCCCTGCTGCCGCCGGCGATCAGCAGGTACGGCCCGCCGGGAGTCGCCGGAGGCGGCGTGACCTGGACGCGGCGGCCGTCGATGTCGATCGGTTCCCCGGTCAACAGTCGCAACAGCTGCGCCAGCGACTCGTCGGCGACCGCGCCCCGTCGGCTCGTGCCCACACCGAAGTGCTCGTACTCCTCGGCGCGGTGCCCGATGCCGAACGCATAAGAGACGCGGCCGCGACTGATGATGTCGAGCACGGCGATGTTCTCGGCCAGTCGGACGGGGTCCCAGAAGGGGATCGGCACGGCGGCCAGCATGATCCCCAGGCGGGTGGTCCGTGCGGAGATCGCCGACGCCAGGAGGTGCGGTGACGGCAGATGACCGTCCTCGGTGCCGTGATGCTCGGACAGCACGGCGACGACCGCGCCGCGGCTCTCGGCCCACTCACACATCTGCACGGCGCACGCATACAGGTCGGTGGCCGGCGCACCGGTAGCGGGCGCGCGCATGTCGAAACGGAGCGTGAACATCAGCGCCGCAACAAGGCCGAGGGATTCACGACGACCGACTCTAACCTAATTTTTGTTCTGGTTTCCATTAATAGTAAATGCTATTCTCAGACCTGGCCCGAGACATGGATCTCGCCCCGTCGCGCTCCCCGAGGAGGATCGATGACCGGAGGCAAACACCGCGTGGTGGTCTGGTCGACCGGTGGAATCGGGTCGATTGCGATCCGCGCGATTTCGCAGCGACCCGACCTGGATCTCGTCGGGGTGTGGGTGCACTCCCCCGACAAGGACGGCATGGACGCGGGCGAACTCGCCAACGGACAGCCGATCGGGGTGGCCACCACCACGGACGCCGATGCGTTGATCGGGCTGCGGCCCGACTGCGTCGTCTATGCGGCAAGCGGGCCCGAACGTGACGCGCTCGCCATCCCGGACTATGTCAAGCTGCTCAACGCCGGCATCAACGTGGTGACGACGAGCACCACCCACCTGGTCAATCCGCACGCCTACGAGCCAGCCGAGTGGCGTGACCAACTGGCCGCGGCGGCCAAGGAGGGCCAGGTCTCGCTATACGCCTCGGGCATCGAACCGGGCTTCGTCGCCGACTACCTACCGCTTGTGCTTTGCACCCAGTCCTCACAGATCGAGAAGATCCACGCCTACGAGATCGGCCTCTACGACGACTACGGCGTGCCCGACATCATGAGCGACGCTTTGGGATTCGGCCGCCCGCTCGACTACCAGCCGTGGATCTCGTTCCCCGGCGCGATCGCCGGCGAATGGCAGGGCCAGATCCGCATGGTCGCCGAAGCCCTCGGCGTCGAGGTGCAGGAGGTGCGCGAGACGTTCGACCGCGCGGTGACCGAGCGGCCGCTCGAGGTGGCGATGGGCACCGTCGAGGCGGGGACGTGCGGCGCCCTGCGGATGCAGGCCATCGGCATCGTCGACGGCCGCGAGGCGATCGTGATCGAACACGTCACCCGATTGGCGGCGGATGTGGCTCCGCAGTGGCCGACGCTGCCGAATGCCCTCGGCTATCGGATCGTGATCACCGGTCAGCCCGACATCGAGTGCACGATGGCAGCCACCGTCCGCGACCGCAAGGACGCGGCTATCGAAAGCATGACCTCCGGCGCTGGCGCAATGGTCGCCACGGCCATGCGTGTCGTCAATGCGGTGCCCTATGTCATTGCCGCACAACCCGGTCTGCTCAGCTCGGTCGAGCTACCCTTGACGATCCCGCGGCACGCATTCAACCCACGCGGGTCAGCCTGAACGGCATCTCGATGTCGAGCACCTTGTTGAAACCGCAGGCGCCACTGGGACCCTCGGTCTTGTCCCACCCCTCGTACTTGTTGGGGTCCTGCGGATAACCCAGCCAGAACACCCACGACTGCTTGCCCGGGTAGGCCGTACCGTCGATGCACGGTTCCCAGTCCGGCACGGTCCTGGTCACCTTCCACCGGCCGCTCATATACACCAGATCCGCGCTCCAACCCTGATCGCTCTCGACCCGACCAGTGCAATCCTGATACGTCGTGCATGTCGAGGTGATGGTCCAGGTCTGGGTGACGCTCGCCTCGTCGTGGCGCGAGTCGTTGGTTGTCGCCCACCGGCCGTCGGAAAACGCGGTGAACACGCCGTTGATCGCGACCTCGTTCTGCGCCTGTGCGAGCGGCGCGGAGTGCACCGCCGCGGTGATCGTCACCGCGATCGTCAACGCCCGTATCACTGCTCGCCTCCCTCGTAGATCAACTGCTGCCACGACTTCGGGCGCTGCGCGAGATCGGTTTGGCGGCCGACGTTTCCGTCCGGCGTTGCATACTGGCCGGTCTGCGGGTCGTAGTGCGCGATGGCGACGGATGGTCCCTCCGCGGAGCGCCCGGTGGTGACCGAACTCGGCGTTGCGGGTACCGCCCCGGCCGGAGGCGGCGAACCGTCTGACTGCGGCGGTGGCCCGTGTGGGGTCCCCGCCTGAGGTGCGGGTGCATCGGCGGCGCCCCGCTGGTCCACCGGTTGCGAAACAAGGGGCGGGATCGCGTTCGGAGGCAGCGACGGCATCTTCGCTCCGGGTGCGAGCGGCGGAGGCGGGATCGGCGGCACCATGCCCTGCGGCAGTGGCGTGCCCTCCAGCGGGGCGAAGAGGTTCTCGTCGGCCCTGACCCGGTCGTCGGGCGGCACTCCCTGCGCGATCAGGTTGGGATCGATCGGGTAGGGCCCGAGCGAGTGCTGGCGCATCGCGAGCGGTTGATAGGGTATATCGCTGTAGCACAGCTCGACGGTGGGCGCTCGCTTGCCCGGCACACCCATACAAGGCGCGTTGCGCGCACCACGCACGACGATCGGCGAGTCCTGCGGCAGCTTGCAATACAACCCGTCCGGCGTGTCGATCGTGGTCTGATCGTCGGGGCTCCGCCATTGCGAGGGCGGCAGGAAGCCGACGGTGCACGGGTTGGGGTCGGCCATCTGAATGCGGAAGTCACCCAGGGCGATACCGGTGGGATTGTTATGGGGAGCCGACGACTGCACGTTGGCTACGAACGGCGGTAACAGCACGAGCACCTGCTCCAGCGAGGGGCGGTAGGTGACTGCAACCTGACCGATGGTGGTCATGTTGGCCAGCAGCACCGGCAGTGTCGGCTTGATCTGCTCGAGCAGGCCGGCGACCTCATCAACTGCGGCGGGACCCTCGTCCAGAAGAGTGCGGAGCTGCAGGTCGTTGGCCACGACCTGACCGGTGATCCCGGCGAGGCTTCGCGCCCACACCCGCAACGAGTCGGTCGAGCGGACCTGCGAATCCAGCAGAGGCACCGAGTCTTCGGCCAACCTCGCCGAGCGCGACGGGTCCTCGTTCAGGGCTTCGGAGAGCGTGGCCGACGAGTCCACCAGCGAACCCATGTCGAAGCCGGCTCCGCTGAACGCCTTGTACGATTCGTCGATCAATTCGCTCAGGCGACCCTTGGGGATGCTCGCGATCAGGGTGTTCACCTGCTCGAGCATCGGGCTCACCGGCTGCGGAATCGTGGTGTCGGACATGGCGATCACCGATCCGTCTTCCAGATACGGCGGCGACTCGGTGCGCGGAAGCAGCTCGACGTACTGCTCGCCGACGGCTGACACGCTGCGCACTTCGGCCTGCAGATCGGACGGGATTCTCGGCGAGGTGTCGAGCCGCAGCGTCGCGGTGGCCTGGGTGCGGGACACGTCCATCTCGGTCACCTTGCCGACCTGCACCCCGCGATAGGTGACGTTGGCGAACCGGTAGAGCCCACCGGAGGACGGCAACTCCAGTGTGACGGTGATCTTCCCAATGCCCAGCAGGGTGGGCACCTGCATGTAGGCGAACACCATTGCGACCACGCCGATGATCGATGCGATCGAGAAGATCACGAGCTGGATGCGCACCACCCGCGGCAGCATCAGCCACCACCCCCCGGTTCCCACGGTGCGGGCGCAGCATTGGGAATCGGGCCGAAGGGCGGCGAGGTGCCAACGCCCAGTGGGAATTTGGTGTAGTACGCGTCGTATCCGGGGTCACCCGGCGCGGGAATCAACGATGCACGGTTCTGCCCGAGCGCGGTGCCGAGCAGCAATCCACGCTTGAGCCGCGCGTTCGTCCAGTCCACCGTGACGAAGAGATTCACGTAATCACCGCGCACCCCGCGGTCGATCAAGTTCTGGCTCAACGGGAACGTCGGCAAGGCAGCCAGCGCCGTGTCGATCTCTGCGCCCACGTCGGCGAGCGCGCGCAGGGTCGGCTCCAAGTTCTGCAGATTCCTCACGAGGTCGGCCTGGGTGTCGTTGATCAAGCCGGAAACCGTATCGCTGAACTGGCCCAACCGCTTCAGTGCGGTGGTGAAGTTGGGTCGTTCCCGGATCAGGACGTCGAGCGCGGGCGGAATCTTGTCGAGCGCGCGGGTAAGCAGCCGTTGTTCATCACCCAACCGCTGCGAGAACCTGTTCAGCTCGTCGATGGTCGCGATGATGTTGTCGCGCTGTTGGTACAGGGTCCCGACGAAGGTGTCCAGCCGGGTGATCAAGTCGCGCACCGTTCCCTGACGTCCCGATAGCGCGGTGTTGAAATTGGCGATGATGTCGCCGATCTGGCCCAGTCCCCCGCCGTTGACCACCGCCGCCAGGGACGACAGCGTCTGTTCCGTCGACGGATAGGTCGACGTCCTGTCGAGAGCGATGGTGGCGCCGGGACTGAGCCTGCCGCGCGGTTCGTCGCCGGGCGGCGGGTCGAGCGCGACGTGCATCGATCCCAGGAGGCTGGTCTGCCCCACCGTGGCCACAGCGTTGCCGGGCACCACGACCTCGGGCTTCACCGAGACCTCCAGGTCGATGTGCCAGCCGTGCAGCGTCATCTTCCCGACGCTGCCGACCACGACATCGTCGATCATCACCGGCGAATTCGACTCGAGGGTCCCGATATTCGCAAGTTCGACGTGGTAGACGTTGCTATCCGGCCCTCGGCCCACCGCGCCCGGCAGGGGTAGCGAGTTGACCCCTTGGAATGAGCAACCGGTGACCGTCAGCAGGATGCTCAGGCCGACCGCCACCATCCGACGAGCCGTCATGAGGGGGCTCCACCGTGTGGGACCGGGGCCACCGTCGCCGGTGGCGCCTGCGCACTCGGCCGCTCGGCGGGCAGCAGCATGTCCTGCACGGTCGGCGGGCCGGGTGACGCCGGCGCGACGGCCGCGGGCGGCAGACCGGGCGGGGCGGGCGGCGCGCCCCATCCGGGAGGCGGCGGCACGTCGCCGATTCCGGTGTAGGCCGACACCGCGGGCGGGGGCTCGGGCTGATCGTCGGGCGGCCCGCCCGCCCCGGGCATCAGTTCCGGTTCGGAATACCGCAGCATGTACGGCGGCGGGTTCGCTGTCAGGAACAGGCTGAACGGGAACGGCACGTTGTTGATGCTCGCCGTGCGCAGGCCGGGCCCGAGGTACTGCGCGCACAGCTTGCCTGTGGTGGGCGAGGTGACGTTTTGCAGCGCCCCGATCATGCCGCAGATGGCCCACACCGGATTCGACAGGTTGTTGAGCACGAACACACCGCTGGCGGCGCCGGTACGCGGGTCAAACATGTTGACCGCGTTGGCGATCGAGTGCGGCGCGATGTGCAGTACGTTCTCCAGTGCCATGCGATTGTCGACGAGGTTCTGGGTGACGTTGGCCAGTCGCTGAATCTGTTCGGCGGTCTGGTCTCGGCTGCCCCTGATGAACCGGGTCGTCTCGCCCACGACGTCGGACAAGTTCTTCAGCGCGGCGTCGAGATCGGATCGGCTGTCGTCGACGACGCTGGTCAACGTCGCGAACCTGTCCTGGAACTGCACGATCTGCTCGTTGCTGTCGCGCAGCGCGGTGACGAACGTCTGCAAGTGGTTGATGGTGTCGACGATGTTGCCGCTGCCGTCGGCGAGTATGCGACCGACACCCGACAGCTGCGCAAGCGTTTGACGCAGTTTGTCGCCGTTGCCGCCGAGCGCGCCGGCCGCGCTGTCGATGAACCTGCCGACCGAACCAGTCGACATACCCTCGGCGGGGCCAAGGTCCGTTGCCAGGCGCATCAGCTGCTCTTTGACCTCGTTCCACTCGACCGGAACTGCCGTGCGGTCCAACGGGATAACGGCACCGTCGGCCATCACCGGCCCCGACTCGTAGGCGGGTGTCAGTTGGACGTACCGCGCCGAGACCAGGTTCTGCGCGACGATAACCGCCTTGGCGCCGGCGGGCACCCTGATGCCGTGGTCGACGACCAACCTCATCTCGGCCTGCGTGCCGACCGGTTTGATCGATTCGATGGAGCCCACCTTGACGCCGGCGATACGGACCTCGTCACCGGGGTAGATGGCGGTCGCGGTGGTGAAGTGGGCGGTGATGGTCGTGGGCCGCAACACGGTCTGCCGGAACAGGACCACGGCTCCCCCGACGAGCGCCACCGCCAGCGCCACAGCAAGCGAACGCTTCACCCAGATGTTGTTCATCGCCCCGGACCCCACTGCTCATGGGGCATCGGAATTCCGTTGTACGGGAACGGAAGCTCGGCGCGCGGCCCGGCATTGTCGGGCGGCTGGCCGGCGTTGACCCCGCGCCGGAACCCGAACGCATAATCGAAGAACGGCTGGAAAATCTGACCGAAGAAGATGTTGGGTATGTAGGCCTGGTAGTAGGGACCGTTACCGATCGTCTCGCCCAACGTGATCTGGAACTTCGCCAGCCCGGGAAGCGCTTTGGCGATGTTGTCGCGGTTGCGCTCCAGGATCTCGGTGACGCCGTTGAGCTTCTCCAATGTGGGGGCGAGCTGTTTCTCGTTGTCGGCGATGAGGCCGGACAGCTGCTTGGATAACGCCGATGTGTGCGCGAGCAGTTCGACGATGGCGTAGCGCCGCGCCGACAACACCGACACCAGGTCGTTGGCGTTCAGAATCAGCGTGCTCACCTGCTGGCTGCGGTCCGACAGGATCTCGGTGACATCGGCGCCGTTTGCGAGCAAATCCCCCAGCGTTTCGTCACGGTCGTTAATCGCCCTTGACAACCGGGTCAGCCCGTCGAACGCCGGGCCCAGCTGCGGCGCCACCTGGTCCAGGGTCGCGGCCAACGTATCCAAGGACTGGTTCAACGACGCGGTGTCGGTGCCCGCGGTGTTGCTCGTCAGCTCGCTGACCGCTTCGGTTAAAGAATACGGGGATGCGGTGCGCGACACAGGGATCACGTCCATCGGGTGCAGTGACCCCTCGCCCTTCGATTCCAGGGTCACGACCCGCTCGCCCAGCAGCGTTCCGGTCCGGATGTGTGCGGTGGTGTCCGACCCCAGCGACACCGAGCCGTCGACCACCATCGTCACCAGCGCGTTGCGCCCCTGGAGCGCAACGCCGGAGACGGTCCCCACCTTGATCCCCGAGATCGTGACGTCGTTGCCCGCCGCCAGCCCGCCGGCGTCGGTGAACTGCGCCTGATACCGCACCGCGGTCGCCCATGACACCAGTCGTTCCGGAGCGAGCCCGACGGCGATGACGAGGACGATCAGCACCACGCCGAGGATTCCGGCGCGGATGAGTTGTCTGCCACGGTATTTCAGCATCAGGGCTCGGCACACCTCCCGTTTTCCTGTTTGAGCCAGGGGAAGACGGCGGTGCGGCCCTGCAGGTCGGTCACCCGCCACTTGAGTTCGCAGATGTAGTAGTTGAAGAAGCTTCCGTACGACCCGGTACGGACCAGTTTCCGGTAGTTCTCGGGCGCCTTCTGCAGGCTCGTGTCGATCCGGTCCTTCTGGAAGTCGAGGTTGGGCGCCAATCGGGCAAGCTCATCGATGGTGCCCGCCAGCGGCGCGCGCGCATCGCTGAGGAGGTCAGCCACGGACGCCGAGCCGTTGTTCAGCGACTCGATCGCTGTGCCGATCGGGTCGCGTTCAGCCGCAAGCTCCGTGACGAGCTTCTCCAGGCGGTCGATCGTGCCCGAGAACTTGTCCCCCTCGCGATTCAGGGTCGTAAGCAGGGTGCGCAGATTGTCGATCAGCGCCTGGATCGTCTGGTTGTGCTCGGCAAGGGCTGTGGTGAATCCGGAGGTGTTGTTCAGCAGCGACTGCAGGGTGCCGCCCTGCCCCTGGAAGATCTGGATCAGCGACGCCGACAAGGCGTTCACATCCTCCGGATTGAGTCCCCGGATAACGGGTTTGAGGCCGCCGAGAAGGAGATCGAGATCAAGGGCGCCCTGGGTCCGTTCCACCGGAATCTGTGAGTCGGGTGGCATCGGTGTTCCGTCGGGCCCCTCGATCAGCTCCAGGTATCGGTCGCCTACCAGGTTCAGGTACCGGACCGCGGCTCGCGTGCCCGTGGTCATGCGTACATTCGGATCGGCGTCGAAGCTGACCAGCACGGTTTTGTCGGGGCGTAACTTGACGCTGTTGACCGTGCCGACCCGCATCCCGGCCACCCGCACGGACTGTCCGGTTTTCAGCCGGGAGGCGTCGGCGAACACCGCCGTGTAATCCTTGGTGCTCCCGGTTTGGTATTGACCGAAGATGAAGAACAGCGATGCGGTAAGCAACGTCATCACGAGCGCGAAAAGCCCGAACTTGACCACGGTCGGCCGCAGCGAACGCCTCATCCCGGCATTCCGATCTGTGCTGTATTACGGGGCGGTCCAGCGGTTTCTGTGTCGGGGAACATGATCTGCTTGATGATGTCGGCATTGAGGACGATGCCTGGATAGGTGCGTCGCCACGGATTGGTACCGGTGTCTGCCACCACATACGGTGCGGCGGTCTCGAACGGCAGCTTCGGCAGCCCGGTGCACTGCGGACCGCCCTCGGCGCCTGCCTTGGGCAGATCCAGAGGATAGCGATACCGCTCCTGCGCCCACAGGAAGCCGGCCAGCACCTCGACGCCCGGCGCTTTCAACGGTGGGAAATGCGCTGACTCGACTATGCCGGCCAGCGCACACCACAACGCCTGGTTGTATTCGTTGGTCAATGATGTGGTCGGGACCAACAGCCGCACGACGTCGGTCAGCGCCTGACGGTTCTGCGCGATCACCTCGTTGCCGACCTCGGCGAGCCCGATCACGCTGACGAGCGCCGCATCGAGATCGTCTTGTTTGTCGACGATGGACTCGCTGATGGTCGCCGCGTTGTCGGCGATCGACACGAGATCCCCTGACGCGTCTGCGTATGCGCGAAGCACTCCGGGAGCCAGTTCCAGATCGCGGTTGAGCGCCGGCAGGCTGGGCTCGAGCGTCGCGAGGTAGGAGTCGAGGTCGGAAAGCATCTTGCCGAACTTCTGTCCACGACCGGATACGGCTTGGGCGATCGCACCGAGCGTGGCATTCAGTTTCGCCGGTTCGATCGTGGACAGCACCGAGGTCAGCTGCTCGAAGACGGTGTTCACCTCGACCATCACATGCTGGGCCTCGATCACCTGACCGGCGCGCAGCGATTGGGGTGACGGCTCTTCGGGAAAGACGAATTGGACTTGTTTGGCGCCGAACACCGTTGGCGACGCGACGTCGACGAGCGCGTTGGCCGGAATCGCATCGAGCCGCGAAGGATCCATCGCCAGATGCAGTGCCGCCTCACCGCTGGGCAGTTCTTCGATCGCCTCTACCCGTCCCACCTGGACGCCACGGATTTCGACCTTGGCATCGGGATTCATCACCAGGCCGGCGCGCTGCGAGATCACGGTCACCGGAACGGTATCGGCGAAGTCGCCGCGAAATAGGCTCGCCGCCAAAGCGAACACCGCCACGAGTGCGGCGATCGACGCCAATCCGACGAGCGGGCGCAGCAGATAGCGCTTCACCGATCGCTCCCGCGCTCATGCCCGAGGCGCTCCGCACCGCACCCCGCCGATCGGTATGACAAGCCCGCTTTCCCCCCAGTGTGCGATCGAGGACGGTGCAGGACTTTACGCCGGAACATATCTTTGGGTCAATCGCTCCCGTTATCAAGCGGATTTTATTAGTCGCAGATCCTCTCCCCGGTAGCGGCAAGGCCAATATTTGTTTGCTGCACAAGAATGACACACAGTTCACTGCACTTCAACAGGCAGAAATGGGACAATTCGGTGTTATCTGTCTCGCGCTCGTGACGTACGTGACCAGATTGTCAGTTAGGCCGACCGTCGGGCTTGCATGGAACAATGATTAGGCCCACCGCGGGCATTATTCAGCGCAATGACAAGTCGACGGATACAACGCGTCGTCGACGATGCGACTCAATCGTGCCGTGCGACCGACGCCGCGCGAAGCCAAATGGCAATTATTACGAGAATAGAGACGGGCAGTCTTGGAAAGGCCGGCCCCTGTGATTCGGCGCGAAACGTGTTGGTATTTCGGGCGACTACTTACTGTCGCAAACGTCAGTTGATCGACGCGGCGCGATCGAGGCGCCCCGCCTATTCCGGGAGCCGCAATTCGGGCTTTTCGACCTCTTCGATATTGACGTCCTTGAAGGTGATCACGCGGACCTGTTTGACGAAGCGGGCGGGCCGGTACATGTCCCACACCCAGGCGTCGGCCAACCGCAGCTCGAAATAGACCTCTCCGTCGGAGTTGCGCGGCACCAGTTCGACGCTGTTGGCGAGGTAGAACCTGCGCTCGGTCTCCACCACGTAACTGAACTGGCCGACGATGTCCTTGTATTCGCGGTAGAGCGAGAGCTCCATCTCGGTTTCGTATTTCTCGAGATCCTCGGCACTCATCGCTCAGCTGTCCTTCATCTTGGTCGCTGCCCCCTTGTTGGCTCCCATTGTCCCCTACCCCGCTTCGTCACATTGCTCCGGTGGACCCACGTGACGGGAGTCAACCAGTTCGGTCACCACTCTGATTCCTCCGGCCGTGGCCACCCGGCGCACATTGATGAACGAGTGCCGGTGTTGGCTACAGGGCCCCAGCTCGGCCAGCGCCGCGCTGTGCGCCGGCGTGCTGTAGCCCTTGTGAAGCGCGAAGCCGTACCCAGGGTGTTCGGCCTCCATCTTCACCATCAGACGGTCGCGGCTGACCTTGGCCAGCACGCTGGCCGCCGCGATGCACGCCGCGGCCGCATCGCCGCCGACCACCGGAAGCGACGGCGCCGACAGCCCGGGGACGCGGAAACCGTCGGACAGCACATAGCCCGGTCGCACGGACAGGCCCGCGACCGCGCGGCGCATGCCCTCGATGTTGGCCACATGCACGCCGCGGCGATCGACCTCATGGGAGGGGATGAACACCACGTGGTAAGCCAGGGCGTAACGCCGAATCAGGGGGAAAAGGCGCTCGCGCTCCTTTTCGTTGAGCTTCTTCGAATCGTCGAGCGCCGAGAGGCTCTCCAACCGATTCGGGCCGAGAACACAGGCGGCGACGACGAGGGGGCCCGCACACGCGCCGCGGCCGACCTCGTCGACGCCGGCGACCGGCCCGAGGCCGCTGCGATACAGCGCAGATTCCAGGGTGCGCAGCCCCGAGGATTTCCGGATCACAGTGCGCGGAGGCCATGTCGCCGGCAAGAACAGCTCTCCTAGTGCGTGTGGCGTTTACGTCTGCGGGTTCTCGCTGCCCACGCCACCCCAACGGGAGGGGGGCCATGCGATGAATCGCGCCTTTCCGATGACATTGTCCACCGGGACGGTGCCCGCCGTCGGGTCGCCCGTGCACAGCAGACCCTTCTGGGCGTCGGCCGGGGTGTTGGTGCAGTGCGCGCGGGAATCAGCCGAGTGGGTGCGGTTGTCCCCCATCACCCACAACCGGCCTTCAGGCACTTCGACCGGCCCGAACTCATTTCCCAGGCATGGATAGATCGCGGGGTCCGCCTGCATGGTCTCGGGGTCCAGGTACGGCTCGTCGAGCCGCTTGCCGTCGACGGCCAACCCGGTCGCCGCTCGGCATTCCACCGTCTGGCCGCCCACCGCGATGATCCGCTTGACGAGGTCGTTCTCGTCGGGCGGGACGAATCCGACGACCGAGAGCGCGTTCTGCACCCATCGGATCGCGGTGTTGTCCGAGCGGATCGACCGGTAGTTGATGTTCCAGTTCGGCGGGCCCTTGAACACGACGACGTCGCCGGGCTCGGGTGACGAGAACCGGTAGGTCACCTTGTCGACCATGATCCGGTCGCCGGTGCAGCCAGGGCAGCCGTGCAGGGTCGGTTCCATCGACTCCGACGGAATCAGATACGGCCGGGCGACGAACGTGAGCATGACGTAATAGATGACGAGCGCGATCGAGATGAGGATCGCGAATTCTCGGAGCGCACCGCCCTTTTTCTTGGGCTTTTCCGTCTCGCTGTCCGGCTCGGCGGTCTCGGGCCGGTGCTCGGCTGATGATTCGTCGGGCTCTGAGGAACCGGTCACCGCATCAGGGTAGCCAGCGCCGTGCTCAGCCCCGCGCTGCTCGCGCTCCAAGGATCAAGCCCCGGCGCCGACAGCCGACCGGGACGTCAGCGCTTTTCCTTGATCTTGGCTTTCTTGCCGCGCAGCTCACGCAGGTAGTACAGCTTGGCGCGACGTACGTCACCACGGGTCACGACGTCGATGTGGTCGACGTTGGGCGAATGCACCGGAAAGGTCCGCTCGACGCCGACGCCGTAGCTCTCCTTGCGCACGGTGAAGGTCTCCCGGACACCGCCACCCTGGCGACGCAGGACCACACCCTTGAAGACCTGGATGCGCTCCTTGGAGCCCTCGATGACCTTGACGTGCACGTTGACGGTGTCGCCGGGACCGAAGTCCGGGATGTCGTCGCGCAGTGATGTCTGATCGACGAAGTCCAGCGTGTTCATCGGTGACACTTCCTTGCGGTTGGCGGCTGCGGGCGCTGCAGTCACGTGGGCACCGTGACATGGCCTGCCGAGCCGATCTGATCGGGCGAATCGGGGTGTATCTCGCAGCGGGCGGAACGAGCCGTTCCCGGGTCCTGCACAGACAACTGCTCAATTGTGCCAGATGAGACCTGATCCAGCGAAATCGCACCGGGTCCGTCGGTCCGCGCCTCCCGACGTTACCTGGACAGGCGCCCCGGGTAGCCAGTGATTAGGGTTGACACCAGGGCCGAAGCGACGCGGCGGGCCCCGATTTTCTCATCCGGGCCATTTGAGGAGGGTCATGCAACGGCGGCCGTCTTTGCTGGTCAAGACGATCGCAATCGCCGCCGCCGCCATCGTGGTCGTCGCTGGGTACGAGACGCAAGCACACGACGCGCCATCGACCGTCATCGCGCCGCAGGGCGGCTCCGGACCGCTGCCCGAATCCCGGCCCGACGAGCCCGCCGCCTCCTTCGGCGGGCTCGTCGCCCGCACGCGCCAGGCCACCGAGCAGGCCGCCGAGACCGGTGCCGACCTCTCCGTCGCCGTGCTCGACCGCAATACCGGAACCTTCGTGTCCAACGGCAACAACGAGGCGATGCCGATCGCGTCGGTGGTCAAGCTGTTCATCGCCGACGACCTGCTGCTGCAGGAAGCGCAGGGGAAGACCGAAATCACGCCCGAGGACCGCAAGGCGTTGGATGCGATGCTGCGGTCATCCGATGACAGCGCGGCCGAGATCTTCTGGAATCGCGGCGGCGGCAGCGAGATCGTTTCGCGCGTCACCGCGCGGTACGGCCTGCGCGCGACCAGCACGCCGTACAACGGCCGCTGGTTCAACACCTTGAGCACCACGGGAGATTTGGTGCGGTACTACTCAGAGTTGCTCTCGGGCGGCGGCGGCCTACCCCCCGACAAGACCGACGTCATCGTGTCGAACCTGGCCAGGTCGACTCCGACGGCGCCCGACGGCACCATGCCCGGCGGTGTCTACCCGCAGCGGTTCGGCATCCCCGAAGGGCTCTTCGAGGAGCGGGTGGCGGTCAAGCAGGGCTGGTTCTGTTGCTGGAACGGCGGGAACTGGGTGCACTGGTCCACCGGGGCGATCGGCACCGATCGTCGATTCGTCATGGCGATCGCATCGATGCAGCCCGCCGACGACGCCACCGCACGCGACACGGTGACGCAGGCGGTCAAGACCATGTTCCCCGGCGGCCGAATCTAGTCTCCGCGTAGCAAGTTCGACGAAAGTCGGCCGAGAACCGCGAAAAGGGCACTTCGCGCCGCGAGAATCCGGCACGCTGCGTTGATGACTCCAGCTGGGCATCTGCCGACGATCTCGCGCCGGGCCGCACTCGGTGCGTTCGGGCTGGGCGCCGCCGCCATGGCCACCGCGCCGCAAGCGGCGGGTCAGCTCGATCAGGGCTATGAGGCGATGCTGATGAAATGCATCGACCCTCGGTTCACCACCGAAACGTGGAAGTACATGTCCGGCCGCGGGTGGCAGAACAACTACAGCCAGTTCGCCTTCGCCGGCGGGCCGGTCGGCGCGGTGGCCCCGGCGTTCGCCGGCTGGCACGAGACGTTCTGGGAGAACCTCGCGATCTCGGTGGACCTGCACTGGCTGACGCGGTTGATCGGTATGGCACACCGCGACTGCGGCGCAGCGGCAGTGGCCTACGGCGACAGGGTGCTGACCGACAAGGTGTACGAGACCGAGATGCTGTCGGGGGCGTTGCGGGCATTCCGGGAGGAGGCCGGCCGGCGTCAGCCTGCCCTCGTCGTCGAACTCGGCATCACGGATCTGAACGGAGTTGTCGAAGTCGTCACCTGAGGCGCTCAGTCGAGCAGGTCGGGTCGACGCTCGCGGGTGCGCTCCAATCCTTGTTCGCGACGCCATGCGGCGACCTTGGCGTGGTCGCCGGAGAGCAGGACATCGGGTACGTCGAGGCCCCGCCAGCTGGGCGGCCGGGTGTAGCTCGGACCCTCGAGGATGCCTTCGGAATGTGAATCCTGTTGATGTGACTGCGGATTGCCGAGCACGTCGGGCAGCAACCGCACGACGGCCTCGATCATCACCAGTGCCGCCGACTCGCCCCCGGGCAACACGTAGTCACCGATCGACACCTCCTCGACGCGCATGCGGCGCGCCGCGTCCTCGACGACGCGCTGGTCGATTCCCTCGTAGCGTCCACATGCGAACACCAGGTGTTTCTCGGTTGCCCATGCGCTGGCGTCGGCCTGCCGGAACAGTCGTCCCGCAGGCGTCGGCACCACCAGAAGCGTTTGTTCCGAACAGATCTCGTCGAGTGCCGCGCCCCACACCGGCGCCTTCATCACCATCCCCGGTCCGCCGCCGTAGGGCGCGTCGTCGACCGAGCGGTGCACGTCATGCGTCCAGCGGCGCAGATCGTGTACCTCCAGTTGCACGATGCCGGATTCAATAGCTTTGCCCGGCAATGACTGCCGCAGAGGTTCGAGGTAGGCCGGGAAGATCGTCACAACGTCTATTCGCATCGCTCAGATCTCCAGCAGGCCGTCCGGTGGGTCGATTTCGATGACCTCGTCGGCCAACGACACCGACGTCACGATCGCGCTGACGAACGGCACCAGAACTTCGCGTTCGTCAGCGCGGACCGCGAGCAGCTCACCGGCGGCCGTATGCAGCACCTCGGTGACGGTGCCGATGTCGTCGCCGTTTGTTGTCCGCACCCGCAGGCCCTCGAGTTGATGGTCGTAGTACTCGTCGGGGTCATCGATCGGTGGCAGTTCCTGCGAGTCGACGAGGAACAGGATTCCGCGCAGCGCGTCGGCGGCGTTGCGGTTGCCGATGCCGTCGAACCGGACCAGCAGACGGCCACCGTGTTCACGGACCGACTCGATCCTGTACTCGCGCTCGGGACCGCCCTTCGCGGGTCGCCCGCGCAACGACGTCCCGGCTGCAAACCGCGCATCGGGATCGTCGGTGCGGACGTCCACCACCACTTCACCGGCGATGCCGTGCGCTTTGGCCACGCGCCCGACAACGAGGTCCATGATGACCGACTACTGGTCGGTGTCCACCACGTCGACGCGGATACCGCGACCGCCGATACCGGCGACCAGTGTGCGCAGCGCGGTCGCGGTGCGCCCACCGCGGCCAATCACCTTGCCCAGGTCATCGGGGTGAACGTGCACCTCGACGGTGCGACCACGCCGGCTGGTCACCATGTCGACGCGGACGTCGTCGGGGTTGTCGACGATTCCGCGCACGAGGTGTTCGACCGCGTCGACGACGACAGAACTCACGGCCTGACTCAGCTTTCGGTGGCGCCGGCGACGGTGGCGTCCTCGCCCTCAGCCGAGGGCTCGGACTCGTCCTTGGCTGGCGCCGGATCGGCCTGGGGCTCGGCCTCGACCGCCTTCTTATCCGACTCGTCTGAGGCCTTGTCGGCTGCCTTTTTGGCGGCGGGCGCCTTCTTCTTCTTGGGCTGCGTGGCCTCGGTACTCGGACCGCCCTCGGCCTCCGCGAGCGCCGCGTTGAACAGATCCAGCTTGCTGGGCTTGGGCTCCTTGACCTTCAGCGTGCCTTCCGCACCGGGCAGACCCTTGTACTTCTGCCAGTCACCGGTGATCTTCAGCAAAGCGAGCACCGGTTCGGTCGGCTGCGCGCCGACGCTGAGCCAGTACTGGGCCCGCTCCGAGTTGATCTCGATGAGGCTGGGGTCTTCCTTCGGGTGGTAGCGACCGATCACCTCGATGGAGCGGCCCTGACGGCGGGTGCGCGCGTCGGCGACGGTGATGCGGTACTGGGGGTTGCGGATCTTGCCGAGCCGCGCGAGCTTGATCTTTACAGCCATGGTGGTACGTCTTCTCCTGTGATTGCCACGCTGGCAATTCAGCGATCGAGGCGGGTTGCCTCGGCCCGGTTTTGCCTTGCATGTGTGACCGCCGCAGAAGCGCCCGGCGAAATCGCTCGAAACGGGTCCCGCGGCAGACAGCCGCCCATTGTGCCAGAACAGCCGCGACCGGCAAAAATCCGCGCCGCGAGCGCGTTGACGGGTTGATCCCACGCACCAGGTGAGGGCGATCAGCCCGCTAAGGGCACTTACGCGCTCAGACGAGTTTGTCGAAGCACTTCTCCTCGACCCGCTTGCTCATGCGCCAGCCGTCGGCGGTGCGCACGAACTCGTCGACGTACCAGATCCCCACGAAGTAGATCTGACTTTCGCTGCCCATCACCATCGGGTTGAAGCAGATCGCACGCGATGAGCCGGTGTCGCCGGTGACGCGGATATCGACGTTGCCCAGCATGTGGTAGTACGCCGGGAAGTTCGGCAGCACGTCCTTGAGCCACGTCTTGACCTCAGGAAAGCGGCCGTCGATGCCGCCGGTGACGCGGTAGTCGATGTAGGCGTCCTGGGTGAAAACCCGGTCGAGGTCGTCGAATCGCTTCTGGTCGATGGCCGTCGAGTAGTCGATCAACAGCTGCTGTATTTCGAAGCGGTCGGAAATCTCCTCGAGGCTCAGCATGCGTCGATTGAACACGACTAGGCTGCCTGCCCATGCGGAAGCTCTTGATCTGCTTGACCACTGTGTTGTGCCTGGTGGCCTTCGGGACCTCCGTCGCGACCGCCGCGCCCGTCAGCGTGAGCCAACCGTCGGGTTCGGTACCGATACCCGAGGGCCCGGCCCGGGCATGGGTGCTCGCCGATATGGACACCGGTGCGGTGCTCGCCGGGCGCGACGAGTACGGCCAGTACGCGCCGGCCAGCACGATCAAGGTACTGCTGGCGTTGACGGTGCTCGACGAACTGCCGCTTGATGCCACCGTGGTCGCCAACGAGGCCGACACCCGCGTGGAGTGCAACTGTGCGGGCGTGACGCCGGGCATGGTCTACACGACACGGCAACTGCTGGACGCGATTCTGCTGGTCTCAGGCAACGACGCGGCCAACACATTGGCCACCATGCTCGGTGGTTACGACGTCGCCGTGACGAAGATGAACGCCAAGGCCGCCCTGCTCGGTGCCCACGGCACCAACGCGGCGTCGCCGTCGGGCCTCGACGGCCCCGGCATCGACATGTGGTCGTCGCCGCACGATCTGGCGGTCATCTTCCGCGCCGCGATGGCGAACCCGGTGTTCGCGTCGATCACCGCTGCGCCCACGGCGGTCTTCCCCACCAAGGACGGTGACAAAGTCCTGGTCAACCAGGACGTACTGCTCGAGCGCTATCCGGGCATGCTCGGGGGGAAGACGGGGTTCACCGACCGCGCCCAGAAGACCTTCGTCGGCGCTGCGCAACGCGACGGTCGCCGGTTGGTCGTCGCGTTGATGTACGGCATGGACAAGCCGGGTCAGCCGACCTACTGGGATCAGGCCTCCAGCTTGTTCGACTGGGGTTTCGCGCTCAGTCCGGGCGCCACGATCGGCGCGCTGTGATCACCGGATGAGTTGCTGAATCGCAACACATCCGAGACCGGGACGGGGAACCCCGCCGATACGCTCGGCGACCATGCGAAGCATGTTGGCTGCGTTGGCCATTGCGCTGACTTGCGCAATGACACTGGCCATCGGCGTCGCCGCGCCCGCATCATCTCAACCGCGAGGCGAACCGTCGGGCGCCGTCGCGCTGCCCGACGGGCCGGCGCAGGCCTGGGTGCTCGCTGACGTCGATTCCGGCCGAATCCTGGCCTCGCGCAATCCCTATGAGCCGCATGCGCCCGCAAGCACCATCAAGGCGCTGCTCGCGATGGTGGTACTCGACCACCTTCCGCTCAACGCGGCGATCGCGGCCAGGCCGGCGGCCGCTGACGTCGAATGCTCCTGTGCCGGAGTAAAAGCCGGGCGCGCCTACACCGTGCGCCAACTGCTCGACGGGCTGATGTTGGTCTCGGGTAACGAGGCCGCCAACGTTCTCGCCGACGGCCTCGGCGGTTACCGCGTCGCGGTGGCGAAGATGAACGCCAAGGCGCAGTCGCTGGGCGCGCGCAGCACGCGTGCGTCGTCGCCGTCAGGGCTGGACGGTCCGGGCATGGAGTCGTTCACCACCGCCAGCGACCTCGCGCAGATCTATCGCCATGCGCTGCTGTATCCGGTGTTCGCCGCGATCGTGCGCCAGCCGTCGTCGTTGTTCCCGACCGACAACGGTCCTAAGACGATCACCAACCAGAACCAGCTGCTCAAGCGATATCCGGGCACGCTCGTCGGCAAGACCGGCTACACCAACCTGGCTCGTAACACCTTCGCCGCCGCCGCCCAACGCGGCAACCGCCGGTTGGTGGTCGCGCAGTTGTACGGCACCGGCGACCTCTACGGTCAGGCGATCAAACTGTTCGACTGGGGCTTCAGCCAGCCCTGAACCCCCGCGAGCGACCGTGTTTGCGCACGACACGCCGCAATTCTTGAGCGCTACACGGACTTTCGTGAGCCACGAGCGTCCGCGAATGTACCGATTACCCCGGTGTGTCGTGTACAGACACGGTCACTCGCGGGGACGGTGCCGCTCGCGAGCTCAGGGGAAGGTGCCGCTCGCGAGCTCAGGGGAAGGTGCGGCCGCGGAGGATCACCAGATCCGGGCGGTTGACGACGGCCGCGCCCTTGCGCGGATCGTCGGCGTAACACACCAGGTCGGCGGGCGCGCCGTGCTCCATGCCCGGCCGGCCGAGCCACTCACGGGCGGCCCAGCACGCCGCACCCAGGGCTTCGGTCGGCGTCATCCCGATATCGGTGAGCGCGTCGATCTCGTCAGCGATGCGGCCGTGGGCGACCATGCTGCCCGCGTCGGTGCCCGCATAGATCGGGACCCCTGCCTCCCTGGCGGCAGCGATGCGCGGATAGCACTTCTCGTACAGGTCCCGCATGTGCTTGGCGTACGTCGGGTATTTCGCGGCGCCGTCGGCGATACCCGGGAAGTTGGCGACGTTGATCAGCGTCGGTACCAGCGCGGTGCCGTACTCGACCATCAGGTCGATGGTGTCGTCGGTCAGGCCCGTCCCGTGCTCGATGCAGTCGATCCCCGCCTTGATCAAGCCTGGCAGCGCGTCCTCACTGAACACGTGCGCGGTGACGCGCGCGCCGTTGGCGTGCGCGGCGTCGATCGCGGCCTTGAGCACATCGTCGGACCACAACGGCGCCAGGTCGCCGACCTCGCGGTCGATCCAGTCGCCGACGAGCTTGACCCACCCGTCGCCGAAGCGCGCCTGTTCGGCCACCGCGTCGGGCAGCGCGGATTCGTCGTCCAATTCGATGGCGAACCCGCGCTGATAGCGTTTGGGCCTGGCCAGGTGGCGGCCCGCGCGGATGATCTCCGGCAGATCGTCGTGGTCGGCGAGGCTGCGGGTGTCGATCGGCGAACCCGCGTCACGCAGCAGCAGCGCACCGACCTCGCGTTCGACCTCGGCCTGTGCGATGCAGTCGTCGAGATTGTCCAGGGGGCCGTGATCGCCGAGACCCACGTGACAGTGGGCGTCGACGAGCCCCGGCAGTATCCACCCGCCGTCGAACACCGTCTCCGCGCCGCTGACCGGTTCGGCGCTGAGCACACCCCCGTCGATCCACCACTCCACCGGTTGCTCATCGGGCAGTCCGACGCCGCGGACATGAAGAGCGGGGCGCTTCACGCTACTTCTGGCCCGGGAACTTCAGCTTGGACAGATCGATGTCGGCCAGTCCGGGCGGGAGCTCGTCGAGACCCTTGGGCATATCGGACAGGTCCGGGAAGCCGGCGGGCATGCCCGGCATCGCGGCGCCGAGGGGGTTGCGCACCTTGGGCGGAGTCGGGCCCCTGCCTGACTTCTTGTTCTTTCCGCTCTTCTTCTTGTTCTTCGTGTTCTTACGAGAGTTCTTGCGGCCGAACGGCATTCCCATCTGGCCTGCCATCTGCGACATCATCTTGCGGGCCTCGAAGAACCGCTCGACGAGCTGGTTGACCTCGCCGACCGTCACACCCGACCCGTTGGCGATGCGCAGCCGGCGCGACCCGTTGATGATCTTCGGATCGGCACGCTCCTTGGGCGTCATACCGCGGATGATCGCTTGCAGCCGGTCGAGCTGTTTGTCGTCGACGGAGGCCAGCGCGTCCTTCATCTGACCCGCGCCGGGCAGCATGCCGAGCAGGTTGCCGATCGGGCCCATCTTGCGGATCGCCAGCATCTGCTCGAGGAAGTCCTCCAGCGTCAGTTCGCCACTGCCGATCTTGGCCGCGGCCTCTTCGGCCTTCTGGGCGTCGAAGACCTGCTCGGCCTGCTCGATCAGCGACAGCACATCGCCCATACCGAGGATGCGGCTGGCCATCCGGTCGGGGTGGAAGACGTCGAAGTCCTCGAGCTTCTCACCGCTGGAGGCGAACAGGATCGGCACGCCGGTGATCTCGCGGACCGAGAGCGCAGCACCGCCGCGTGCGTCACCGTCGAGCTTCGTCAACACCACGCCGGTGAAGCCGACGCCCTCGCGGAACGCCTCGGCGGTGGTCACCGCGTCCTGGCCGATCATCGCGTCCAGCACGAAGATCACTTCGTCCGGATCGACGGCCTGCCTGATCGCGGCGGCCTGGCTCATCAGCTCGTCGTCGATGCCGAGGCGGCCGGCGGTGTCGACGATCACCACGTCGAAGTGCTTGGCCTTGGCCTCGGCCAGGCCCGCGGCCGCGACCGCGACCGGATCACCCGGCGCCGCATCGGCCGCACCGTCCGCCGACACACCGGGATGGGGTGCGAACACCGCGACGTCGGCGCGCTGGCCGACGATCTGCAGCTGGTTCACCGCACCGGGGCGCTGGAGGTCGCATGCCACCAGCAGCGGTGTATGGCCCTGAACGCGAAGCCATCTCGCGAGCTTGCCGGCCAGGGTGGTCTTACCCGAACCCTGTAGGCCGGCCAGCATGATCACCGTCGGCGGCGTCTTGGCGAACGCCAGCGGGCGGGTCTCACCGCCGAGGATGCCGATCAGTTCCTCGTTGACGATCTTGACGACCTGCTGGGCCGGGTTGAGCGCGCCGGACACCTCGGCGCCCCGGGCGCGCTCCTTGATGCGGTTGACGAAGGCGCGCACGACGGGCAGCGACACGTCGGCTTCCAGCAACGCCAGCCGGATCTCGCGGGTGGTCGCGTCGATATCGGCGTCGGTCAGCCGCCCTTTGCCGCGCAGGCCCTGCAGGGCCCCGGTCAACCGGTCGGACAGGGATTCAAACACGACGTCCAGCCTAATGGGAGCCGCCAGCGGCGCGCCCGAGCAGGGCGTGCGCGGCGTAAACGGCCGTGATCAGCTCGCTTCGGACACCGGTTTGCGGGCCGGCGGGGCAGGCAGCACCGCGTACAGGTCGCGTTCGATGTCGTCGCAGACGCCCTTGTCTGCGGTGATGCCGAAAAGGTCGACCACCGAGGAGCCCATCGTCGTCACCTTCGCCCACGCGATGTCGATGCCGTCGCGCTCGAACACGGCGGTCAGCCGGGCCAGCAGGCCCGCGCGGTCGGTGCTGCGGATCTGCACGACCAGTTCGCCCGACCGGGCGCCCTCGGACCACAGGATGCGTGGCGGGGCGGTGACGTGATTGATGGGGACGGCGGCAGGGACCTCGCCGGCGCGCGACGTGCCGTGCTGCGCGGCCTCACGTTCGCGGCGATCCAGTGCCTCCTGCACGTCGAGTTCACCGTCGAGCGCGAGGATGAACTGCTGGCGCAGCACCTCGGCCGCCGGGGGCGAGCCGAAATGCGGGGAGACGACGAACGTGTTGATCGCCGAGCCCTCGTGACCGTTCACCGAGGCCGAATGTACGCGCAACGAGTTCAGCGCGAGCACGCCCGCCGCCTTCGACAGCAGGCCGCGCCGGTCGGGCGCGATGACCGTCACGTTGAAGATCTGCGGGCCGTCCCCCGGTGTCAGCTCCAGATGAACGCCCACCTGTCCAGCGAGCGAAAGATACCGCGGATCAATGGGATCCGGTTGCGGTAGTGGTTCTCCGGCCATCACCGTCCGGCAGCGGTGCACGAGATCGCCGAGGAGCGAGGCCTTCCAGTCGCCCCAGACGCCGGGTCCGGTCGCCAGCGAATCGGCCTCGGCGAGGACGTGAAGCAACTCCAGCAGGACGGGATCGCCGTCGAGAGCGTCGACCACCGACGCGATCGTGTCGGGATCCTGGAGGTCGCGCCGTGTCGCGGTATGCGGCAGCAGCAGGTGGTGGCGGACGAGCTTCGACAGGATCTCGACATCCGAGGGCCACATCCCCAGCCGGGTGCCGATCTGGGTGGCCAACTCCGCACCGATGACGCTGTGGTCGCCGCCGCGTCCCTTGCCGATGTCATGGCACAGCGCACCGAGCATCAGAAGGTCCGGACGGGCCACTCGTGTGGTGAAAGCGCTTGCTCGCGCGACGGTTTCGACGAGATGTCGGTCGACTGTCCAGATGTGCACCACATCGCGCGGAGGAAGGTCACGCACCGCACCCCACTCGGGAAACAGGCGCCCCCACAGGCCGGTGCGGTCCAGCGCCTCGATCGTGTCGACCGCCGACGGCCCCGCGGCCAGCATGACGAGCAGATCCTTGAGCGCCTGATGCGGCCAGGGTGTGCGGAGTTCGGGGGCCGCTGCGGCCAGCCGGGACAGCGTCGAGGCCGCCATCGGCAGCCCCGTCGTCGCCGACGCTGCGGCCACCCGCAGGATCAGGCCGGGATCGCGTTCGGGACGCGCGTCGCGCGCGAGGATGACCTCACCTGCGAACTCGATGACCCCCTCGTCGAGAGGGCGACGAGGGGGACGGCGCAATGCCGCGAATCCACGGCGGGGAAGCGCGTTACCTGCAGTGCGGATACCGGCGTCGACGTAGAAGCTGATGGTGCGCGCGGCATCGGACAGCATCCGGGCCAGATCGAAGCGGTCACCGATGTGCAGAGCCGCGCCGATCTCGTCGGCGTGTTGGGCCAACAGCAGGTCGCGGCCGCGGCCGGCCACCCTGTGCAGTTCGGTCCGTACGTTGAGCAACGCCAGATGAGCCTGCCCTAACGACCCGAGCGGGGACGCCAACGTGTGGTTGGGATACCCGTCGGCCAGTTGCGCGATCGCCAGCGCGTTGAGCAGCTGGACGTCACGCAGCCCACCACGACCGCATTTGAGGTCGGGCTCGGCGCGGTGCGCGATCTCTCCGCTGCGCTGCCAGCGCGCCCGGGTGTGCTCGACGAGTTCGTCGAAGCGCGAAGCGATTCCGGTACGCCACTGCCGACGGGCTCCCCCGATCAGCAGCGCGGACAGGTCGGCGTCACCGGCGATATGACTCGCTTCCAGCATCGCCAGCCCCGCCGAGATGTCCTCACCGGCCACCTTCAACGCCTCGGGCACGGTCCGCACACTGTGGTCGAGGCGAATGTTGGCGTCCCACAACGGATACCACAGCAGTTCGGCCACCTGAACGACCACGTCGTCCGGCATGTTGTCGTGCAACAGCATCAGATCCAGGTCGGAGTGCGGCACGAACTCACCCCGGCCCAGGCCACCGGTCGCGACGATGGCGAAGCCGCTGGTGGGCGTGATGCCGATCTCGGTGGCCTTGGTGGTCAGCCAGAACTCGTGCAGGTCTTGCAATGCATGTCGCAGGGCGGCCGAATCCAGTTGGCGCGCACCGTCTGTCAACAGCTGCTTGATCGCGGCGCACAGGTCCGTCGCGGGACGAGACGAGCCCGCCGCCGGCGCCACCCATTGAGGGGCACCGGCGGCGGTTCGCTGCTCCATGCGCTCCTCGGCAGCTGATTCGGGGTTCATCTCACTCATCTCGTCCTCTCCCCCTGTAACTCACGGTGTGTGATCGGACGAAGACGAACTCTCAGTTCTACAAGCGGCTCAAAGGGCGTCGGCTCCCCGTTCCCCGGTGCGTACCCGGACCACGGTGTCGACGGGGCTCACCCACACCTTGCCGTCGCCGATCTTCCCGGTCCGTGCCGCCTGGACGATGACATCGACCACCTTGTCGACGGCGGAGTCCTCGACGACAACCTCGACACGAACCTTCGGCACGAAATCCACGGAGTACTCAGCACCGCGGTAAACCTCGGTGTGCCCCTTCTGGCGCCCGTAGCCCTGAACCTCGCTGACGGTCATCCCGAGGATACCCGTCTGCTCCAGCCCGGTTTTGACATCCTCGAGTGTGAATGGCTTGACGATCGCTGTAATCAGCTTCATTTAGTGGATCCCTTCCGAGGAAATTGTTGCCGATCAGACGAGCTCGTAAGCGGTTTCAGCATGTTCGGTCGCATCAATGCCGGTGTCCTCGTCCTCCGCGGTAACGCGCCAACCCAACGGCTTAACGATAAAGGCAATGATCGCGGTCATGATGCCGGTGAAGATAACCGCCACCAAGGCGATGACGACCTGCACGACGAGCTGCTGGAATCCACCGCCGTAGAACAGGCCCGTCTCCAGCGCCAGGAAGCCGATGCCCACCGTTCCCCACAGGCCCGCTACCAGGTGCACGCCGACCACGTCGAGCGAATCGTCGTAGCCGAACTTGTACTTCAGTCCGACCGCCAGCGCCGACAGCGCGCCCGCGATGACGCCCAGGATCAACGACCCGATCGGCGACAACGAACCGCAGGCCGGTGTGATGGCCACGAGGCCGGCCACGACGCCCGAGGCGGCACCGACGCTGGTTGCGTGGCCGTCGCGGAGCCGCTCCACCAGCAGCCAGCCCAGCATCGCGGCGGCGGTCGCAGCAGTGGTGTTGACCCAGACCTGGCCGGCGAGCATGTCGGCCGCGCCCTCGGACCCAACGTTGAAGCCGAACCAGCCGAACCACAGGATGGCCGCGCCCAGCATCACGAACGGAATGTTGTGCGGCCGATAGGCGACCTTGCCGAAGCCGGTCCGCTTACCGAGCAGCAGCGCAAGCACCAGTGCGGCCATGCCGGCGTTGATGTGCACCACCGTGCCGCCGGCGAAGTCGATCGGGGATACATTCGCGGTGCCCTCCTCACTGACGCCGAAAAGCTTGGCCGCAATACCGTTCTCGGCCCCGGACAGCAAGCCGCCACCCCAAACCATGTGGGCCAGCGGGAAATACACCAACGTCACCCAGATCCCGCCGAACACCAGCCACGTGCCGAACTTCATGCGCTCGGCCACCGCACCGCTGATCAGGGCGACGGTGATGACCGCGAAGGTCAGCTGGAAGCCCGCCCAGACGATCGCGGGCACCGAACCGAATCCGCCGAGAACGTACAGCGATATTCCGTCCACTTCCTTGGTCTCCAGCAGCGGGCTCAGCCCGAACAGCGAGAACGGGTTGTCGAAGATGCCCGCGATGTCGCTGTTGCCGGTGTGCGCCGACGCGAACGACATCGAGTAGCCCCACAGCACGTAGATGACGCTCACGACGCCCATGGTCCCGAACGACATCATCATCATGTTCAAGACCGACTTCTGGCGTGACAGCCCACCGTAGAAGAACGCGAGACCGGGCGTCATGAACAGAACCAGCGCCGCGGCGGTGAGCACCCATGCGGTGTCGCCGGAGCTCAACCCGTCGGGGCCGAATGGCGCGAACGCATCATCGGGTAGGGCAAGGGGTAAGGCTGAAACCACTTTGTGTGAACCTCCTTGGGAAGTGCGCCGATCGGATCGGCCTCCCGAAGAGACTCTTTTGTCCGCGTTTCACCGGTGATTCTGTTCCGTTTCCACGAAGTGAACGGACACGCCAGAAGCGTTACGCTCGTGTTTCCACGCGGATTCCGCCGCGACGCACGGCCGCTGCCGGGCGCATCGGACTATCCGAGAAGCGCGTCGACGAATGCGCCGGGCTCGAACGGAGCGAGATCGTCGGCGCCCTCCCCGAGTCCGACGAGCTTGACCGGAACGCCCAATTCCTGCTGCACGCGAAAGACGATTCCGCCCTTGGCCGTGCCGTCGAGCTTCGTCAGCACCACCCCGGTGATGTCGACGACCTCGGCGAACACCCTGGCTTGCGGCAGACCGTTCTGGCCGATCGTGGCATCGAGCACCAGCAGGACTTCGTCGACCTCGGCGCGCTTGCTGACCACCCGCTTGACCTTGCCGAGTTCATCCATCAACCCGGTCTTGGTGTGCAGGCGCCCGGCGGTGTCGATAACGATGACGTCGGCGCCCTCCTTGATGCCCTCGTCGACGGCGTCGAAGGCCACCGAGGCGGGGTCGGCGCCCTCCGGGCCGCGTACCACCTGCGCCCCCACCCGCGACGCCCACGACTGCAACTGATCGGCCGCGGCGGCGCGGAAGGTGTCGGCCGCCCCGAGGACGACGCGGCGACCGTCGGCGACCAGGACGCGGGCCAGCTTGCCGACGGTGGTCGTCTTACCGGTTCCGTTCACCCCGACGACCAGCAGCACCGAGGGTTTGTCCGCGTGCGGCAGAGCCCTGATCGAGCGGTCGAGGTCGGGCTGCAGCGCCTCGATGAGGACCTCGCGCAGCACGGCGCGGGCGTCGGCCTCGTTCCGCACCCGGCTGCTGGCCATCCGGGCGCGCAGCGCGGCGACCACCGACTCCGTCACGACGGGCCCGAGGTCGGCGATCAGCAGCGTGTCTTCCACTTCCTCCCACGACTCGTCGTCCAGGTCGCCTCCGCCGAGCAGCCCCAACATGCTGCGTCCGAGAGTGTTCTGAGACTTGGCGAGCCTGCCCCGCAGCCGCTCGAGCCGCCCTTCTGTCGGTGCGATCTCGTCGAGGACCGGTGCGTCCTGCTCGACGACGGGTGCCGGCTCGGCAGGCGCGGGCGCCGGTTCAGGCGCGGGCGCCAGCTCGGCAGGCGCGGGTGCGGGCGTCGGTTCGTCAGGCGCGGGCGCGGGTTCGGCGGGTGCGGGGCGCTCCTGAACCGGCGGCTCGGGTAGCTGCACGTCGGCGATCGGGCGCTTCGGTGCGTCGCGCGGAATGGTGGCGTCGTCACCGACGGCGGGCAGGCCGGTGGTGTCGATGCGCTCGGGGGGCGCGGTCGGCGCGGATTGCGAGAACGTGATCCCTGCAGAGGCGGTATAGCCCCCGGAACGGTCGATCGGCGTGGCCGTCTCCGTCGACGACAGCCGGATGCGCCGGCGTCGATACCGCACCAGCCCGACGACGAGCGCGGCGACCAATAAAACGGCGATGACCGCTATCGCGATCCACAACCACATCGAGCCAACATCAGTCACGGCGCCATTGTCTCAAGGTGAGCCGCGCCGACGCCCCCCGCGCCCCCTCATGCCTCGATCTGTGCACCGCTTGTTGCGCTCAGCGCGCCAGACGGTGCACAAACCGCGGCTCAGTTGGCCGCGCCGACCAGTTCCTGCCCGCGCATGCGCTGGCTGATGACCGCGGTGATGCCGTCGTCGCGCATGGTGACGCCGTACAGGGCGTCGGCGACCTCCATCGTGGGCTTCTGGTGGGTGATAACTATCAGCTGGGAGCGCTCGCGCAGCTGCTCGAACAAACTGATCAGCCGGCGCAGGTTCACGTCGTCGAGCGCCGCCTCGACCTCGTCCATCACATAGAACGGCGACGGCCTCGCGCGGAAGATCGCCACGAGCATCGCGACCGCGGTCAGCGATTTCTCACCGCCGGACAGCAGCGACAAGCGCTTGATCTTCTTGCCGGGCGGCCGCGCCTCGACCTCGATGCCGGTGGTCAGCATGTCGTTGGGGTTCGTCAACAGCAGCCTGCCTTCGCCGCCGGGGAACAGCGTCGAAAACACCTGGGTGAACTCGCGTTCCACGTCGGCGTATGCCTCGGTGAACACCTGAAGGATGCGTGCGTCCACGTCCTCGATCACGTCGAGGAGGTCCTTGCGGGCACCCTTGACGTCCTCCAGTTGGGTGGACAGGAAGTTGTACCGCTCCTCGAGCGCGGCGAACTCCTCGAGCGCCAGCGGGTTGACCCGGCCCAGTTCGTTGAGCTCTCGCTCGGCCTTCTTGGCGCGCCGTTCCTGCGTCGCGCGGTCGAACGGCATCGGTGCGGGCGCGGTGACCTGCTCGCCACGCTCGCGCGCCTGCTCGAACTCGGCCATCTCCAATTCCGTTGGCGGCAACGGCACGTCCGGCCCGTATTCGGCGATCAGGTCGGCGGTTGCCATGCCGAACTGTTCGAGCACCTGCTCCTCGAGCTGCTCGATCCGCAGCGCGGCCTGCGCCTTGGCGACCTCGTCCTTGTGCAGCGCCTCGGTGAGGCCGTTGACTTTGGCGGTGAGCTCGTTGACCTCGTCGCGCGTCGCGGCCAGCGCGGCGGCGCGGTGCTGGCGTTCGGCGGCGACCTCGTCGCGAGCGCGTGAAGCCACCGCCACGACGGCGCTGAGCCGTTGTGCGACAACGCGACCCGATTCCGCGACCGCGGCCGCCACGGCCGCCGCATGTCGACGGGCTTCGCGGGCACGCATCGCGCGTAGCCGTGACTCGCGTTCGGCTGCGGCGGCCCGGCGCAGCGAATCAGCCTTTCCGCGAACGGCATTGGCGCGCTCTTCGGCGGTGCGCACCGTCAGCCGGGCCTCCACCTCGGCGGTGCGGGCCGCCTCTGCCGCTGCCGTCGTCTCCTGCCGGTTGACGGGCTCGGCTTCGAACGTCGGCTCCTGCTGTGCGTTGTGCAGCCTCTGCTCGAGCTCGGTGAGTTCGTCGACGGTGCGGGACCGATTGGCTTCCAGTTCATTTCGCTGCTGGATCAGCCGCTGCCATTCGTCGTCGGCCGAACGCGCGTCCTGACCGAGCCGACCCAACTGCTCGTAGATCGCCGAGATCGCCGCGTCGGATTCGTTGAGCGCGGCCAACGCCTGCTCGGCGGCATCCTGACGGCTGGCCTGTTCGGCGAGCGCACCGGACAGCGCCGCCGACAGCTCGTCGACCTGTTTTTCGGCCTCTGCCAGCTCGGCGCGGGCCTTGTCGACCTCCGATGCGATCTCGAGCGTGCTGGGTTTGCGATCGGATCCGCCGCTGACCCAGCCCGGACCCACGAGATCGCCGTCGGTGGTGACCGCCCGCAGCGTCGGATGCGCCGCGACCGCGTCCAGGGCAGCGGCCAGGTCCGAGACCACCACGACGTCGGCGAGCATGGCCCGGACCGCGCCCTGCAGCCGCTGCGGCGCCTCGACCAGATCAACCGCGTGCACCGCGCCGTCGGGCAACGACTGTGCCTGCGGCACTTCACGGTTCGGCCAGTCGCTCAGCACGATCGCCGCCCGGCCGCCGTCGGACTCCTTGAGCGCCGCGACCGCTGCACGAGCGGCTCCCGGGCTCTCGGCGGCCACCGCGTCGGCCGCGGCACCCAGCACGGTCGCGACGGCCACCTCGTAGCCGTTGCGCACCTTCAACAGGTTGGCGACCGAGCCGAGAAGCCCTGCCCCACCACGGTTCTTCTGTAGCCAGGCCGCCCCGTCCTTGCGATCGAGACCCACCGAGAGAGCCTCGATGCGCGCGCGCAGCGAGGCCACCTGACGTTCGGCGCCACGTTCGGCGGCCTGTAGTTCGGCGACGCGTTCGTCGGCGAGCCGCAGCGCGGCGACCGTGCGGTCGTGGTGATCGTCGAGACCGACCTCACCGGCGTCGAGTTCGCCGACGCGACTCTGCACGGTCTCGAACTCGGCCTGGGTCTGTTGCGCGCGGGTGGCGGCCTCGTCGATGGTGCCGGTGAGGCGGGCGACGGTCTCGTCGATCGATTCCACGCGCGTGCGCATGGTGTCGACCTGACCGGCCAGCCGCGCCAGCCCCTCGCGACGGTCGGCCTCGGCGCGGGCGGCGGCCATGTGTGCGCGCTCGGCCTCGGCGGCGATGCGCTCGCGTTCGGTGAGTTCGGCGCGGGCCGCCTCGAGCTTGCCGCGCGACTCGGTCAGCTCGCCGAGCAGCCGGCGCTCCTGTTCGGCGACCTCGTCGGCCTGGGTTTCCAGGGCGTCGGGATCCGGACCCGTCGACGCCTCGGGCTCGGTGTCGAGATGCTGTGCGCGCTCGCTGGCGATGCGCACCGTCGCGCTGACGCGTTCGGCGAGCGCGGACAGCGCGAACCACCTCTGCTGCGCCGCGTCCGCGCGTTCGCTGAGGCTGCCGACCGCCGCCTCGTGCGCGGCCAGCTCGGCGGTCTTGGCCTCGAGCCGTGTGGCGATCTCGTCGTGTTCGCGCCGCAGCGTGGTCTCGGCCTGGTTGGTGTTGTCGAACTCGGCGCGGCGGGTGACGAGGTCGTCGGCGGCCAGCCGCAGCCGCGCGTCGCGCAGATCGGCCTGGATGGTTTGTGCGCGCCGGGCCATCTCGGCTTGACGCCCGAGCGGTTTGAGCTGACGGCGCAGTTCGGTGGTCAGGTCGGTCAGCCGGTTCAGGTTGGCCGACATCGCGTCGAGTTTGCGGACCGCTTTTTCCTTGCGCTTGCGGTGCTTGAGGACGCCGGCGGCCTCCTCGATGAACGCGCGCCGGTCCTCGGGGCGCGACTCGAGGATCTCGGAGAGCTTGCCCTGTCCGACGATGACGTGCATCTCGCGCCCGATACCGGAGTCCGACAGCAGTTCCTGCACGTCCATCAACCGGCAACTGTTGCCGTTGATCTCGTACTCGCTGCCGCCGTCGCGGAACATCCGCCGGGTGATCGACACCTCGGAGTACTCGATCGGCAGCGAGTTGTCGGAGTTGTCGATGGTCACCGTCACCTCGGCGCGACCCAGCGGCGGGCGCGACGACGTGCCCGCGAAGATGACGTCCTCCATCTTGCCGCCGCGCAACGTCTTGGCGCCCTGCTCACCCATCACCCAGGTGAGCGCGTCGACGACATTGGACTTACCCGAACCGTTGGGCCCGACCACGCACGTGATGCCTGGCTCGAAGCGCAGAGTCGTCGGCGAAGCAAACGACTTGAAGCCCTTCAGGGTCAGACTCTTGAGGTGCACGACGTGCCACACTACCGCCGCAGCGGCTATCGCTCGGTGAACCCTTGTAGCGAGTCGCGAGGTTCTGTGAAGTCGGCGACGACGTTGTCGACCCGCCCCGGCGTTTCTCCTCTTTGCAGCAGGTCAAGCAGCCGCTGACAGGACTCGCGTGGCCCCTGGGCGACCACCTGAACGCGGCCGTCTGGCTTGTTGGCCGCGAATCCGGTCAGCCCTAGTTCCAGTGCTCGGGCGCGCGTCCACCACCGGAAGCCGACACCCTGAACGTGCCCGTGCACCCAAGCCGTCAGGCGTACCTCAGCTAACTCCTGCATCATCTACCTCAAACGTCACTTTGGCCCCAGCCTTGAGGGTGCGGCCGACGGTGCAGACCTGGTCGATGGCGCGCTCGACGACCGTGAGCACCCGCGCCCGCTCCTGCTCGGACAGCCCGGACAGGTCGAGTTCCATTCGCTCTTCGAGCAGCGGATAGCGCTCCTGCTCGCGGTCGGCCGCCCCGGAGACGCGGATCGTGGTGCGGTACTGCTCGCCGAGGCGCCGCTGCAGGGGCACGTCGCTGGCCATCCCGCTGCAGGCGGCGAGCGCGATCTTCATCAGCTCACCGGGCGTGAAGACGCCGTCGACGTCCTCGTTGCCGACGAGCACCTCCGCGCCGCGGGAGCTGTGTCCGACATAGCGCCGCACTCCCGTCCGCTCAACCCAAAGTTCGGTCATGGCCCCATCTTCGCCCAGACCGACGTATTGGCGGAAAACCGCGCGCTCAATCGACCATTACGTCGGTCTGGGCGCGGTTCGCCGTACCCGCGGGCGCGGCTGACATTTCGGACAGTAGAACGACGAGCGGTTCATGAACTTCTCGCGCCGCATGATTGCCCCACAGCGTCGGCAGGGCTCGCCTTCGCGCCCATAGGCGTCCAGCGAGCGGTCGAAGTAACCCGACTCGCCGTTGACGTTGACATACAGCGAGTCGAATGACGTCCCGCCTTGGGCGAGCGCCTCGCGCATCACCTCGGCGGCCGCGTCGAGCAGCTCGGCCAGCTTCGGCCTGCTCAGAGACGACGCCAACCGGGCGCCGTTGACCTTGGCGCGCCACAGCGCCTCGTCGGCATAGATGTTGCCGATGCCCGAGACGACGGTCTGGTCGAGCAGCTGACGTTTGATCTCGGAGTGCTTGCCGCGCAACACTTTCACTACGCCGTAGCGGTTGAATTGCGGGTCGAGCGGGTCACGCGCGAGGTGCGCGACCGGAAACGGGACGTCGGTCCCGTCGACGGTGACCATGTCGGTGAGCAGCCATCCGCCGAACGTGCGCTGGTCGACGAAGCTCAACGCGGTGCCGTCATCCAGCAGCGCCGCGATGCGCAGGTGATTCTCGCTCGGGGGCGCGCCCAGCAGCATCTGCCCGCTCATGCCGAGGTGCACGACCAGCGCGGAGCCGTCGTCCAGCGTCAGCCACAGGTACTTACCTCGCCGCCCGGTCCCGGTGATCGTGCTGTCGAGCAGGCGCGCGGTCAGATCCGCGGGTCCCGCCTCGTGGCGCCGCACCGCGCGCGGATGATGTACGCGCACAGCGGTGATGGTCTTGCCGACGACGTGTGCGTCCAGTCCGCGACGGACAACCTCGACCTCGGGAAGCTCAGGCATCTACCTCGGCCGTCAGCGCGTTCCACGCCGCCGCGGCCGCCTTGAGTTCGGCCTCCTTCTTGGTGCGCCCGACACCCCTGCCGTATTCGGTGTCGGTCACCATGACCGTCGCGGTGAATTCCTTGTCGTGGTCCGGACCCGTCGAGGTGACGAGATAGGTGGGCGCACCAAGGCCGCGCGAGGCGGTCAGCTCCTGCAGACTGCTCTTCCAGTCCAGCCCGGCGCCCAACGTGGGCGCGGTGTCGAGCAGGTCGCCGAACAGCCGCAGGATCACCTCACGCACGACCGCGTTGCCGTGCTCCAAATAGATTGCACCCAACAAGGATTCGACGCCGTCGGCCAAGATGCTGGCCTTGTCGGCGCCGCCGGAGCTCAGCTCGCCCTTGCCGAGTAGCAAATAGGCGCCGAGCCCGCCATCGGACAGCTGACGACCGACGTCGGCGAGTGCCTGGGTGTTGACGATGCTGGCGCGCAGCTTGGCCAGATCGCCCTCGGACCGGTCGGGGTGCCGGTGGTAGAGCTCCTCGGTGATGGTCAGCCCGAGCACGGCGTCGCCGAGGAACTCCAATCGCTCGTTGGTCGGCAGACCGCCGTTCTCGTAGGAGTAGCTGCGATGGGTGAGCGCCATGGTGAGCAGTTCGTCGGGCAGATCCACACCCAGCGCCGCCAGCAGCGCGGCGCGCTCACTCACGCGTGTCCTCAGTGGGATCGTCGGCTCCGCCGACAGTGTCGACCATGCCGGCCAGCTTCGCCCAGCGCGGGTCGATCCGCTCGTGGTGGTGACCGGGTTCGGCGGTGGCCAAGGCCACACCGCAGTCCGGGCACAGGCCCGCGCAGTCCGGACCGCACAGCGGCGCGAACGGCAGCACCAGCCCGACGGCGTCGATGATCGGCTGCTCCAGGTCGACGGTGTCGTCCACCACGCGACCGACCTCGTCGGCTTCGGTCGTCTCGTCGGTGGCGCTGTCGGGATAGGCGAACAGTTCGGTGAGGTAGATCTCGACGTCGCCGGTGACCGGCGTCAGGCATCGCGCGCAGTCGCCCGTCGTGGGAGCGGACACCGTCCCGGAGACCAGGACTCCCTCCGACACCGACTCGACACGCAGGTCGAGCCCCAGCGGTGCCCCTTTGTCGATGGCGATCAGGTCGAGCCCGATGCGCGACGGGCTGGGCACCGTTTCGGAGACAGTCATCATCGACCCGGGTCGCCTACCGAGCCGGGAGATGTTGATCACGAGCGGCGATTGTGACGCGCGATGCGCCGCCGCTTTGGCATGCGTCGCCATAAGTACCGAGTTTACGGCGAGGATTCTTGGCGGCGCCCGGCGCTCAGCGGGCCGCGTAGTCGTGCGTGCCCGCGGCGGTGCGAAGTTGGTGACGACCTCGACCGACGGAGCGCAGCGTGCCGTTGAGGAAGTCCTCGAACTCCGCGAGCTTGCTGTCGACGTAGATATCGCACTCGCCGCGCAACCGGTCGGCCTCGGCGTGCGCCGAGTCGATCAACCGCGTCGCCTCGGCGGTCGCGGTCGCGACGATCTCGGTCTGCGACACCAGCCGCTGCTGCTCCTTGATGCCCTCTTGCACGGCCTTCTCGTAGGCCAGGTTGCCGCTCTCGATGAGCCGGTCGGCTTCGGTCTTGGCCCGTCCGGTGCTCGCCTCGTACTCGCGCTTGGCGGTGGCGGCGACGCGGGTGGCCTCCTCGCGGGCCTCGCCGACCATCCGCTCGCTGTGCTGTCGAGCCTCGGCCACCATGCGATCGGCCTGGGCCTTCGCGTCGGCCAGCAGCCGGTCCGCTTCCGCGCGGGCGTGGTTCAGGACGGAGTCCGCCTCGGCGGTGGCCGTGGACACCATCGAGTCGGAGTGGTCCTTGGCCTCGCGCAGCATCCCGTCGCGGGCATCGAGGACGTCCTGGGCATCGTCGAGCTCACCGGGAATCGCGTCCTTGATGTCGTCGAGCAGCTCGAGGACATCGCCGCGCGGCACGACGCAGCCTGCCGTCATCGGCACGCCGCGGGCTTCTTCCACAATCGCGCTCAGTTCGTCGAGCGCCTCAAAAACTCGGTACACGGCAACACCCTCCAGGCGTAGTTGACAGTTACTAGTGTGCCTGGTGTTACCCCTGTGACTCAGCTTCCCGCCCGGTGTGTCGCCCCGGACGTCGGAAATTCATGGATTGCTGAGTCTCTCCACTCCCCAGGCCGCAACTCCCGGCTGAATTGCTGCTCGCATTATGTCAACCGCCCGGGACCGAGACGAAAGCCCGCCCCCGGGCGGCATCCTTCGATGGCGCCCGGGGGCGGGCGTGAGTCTTCCTCGAGTCTGAACTTCTTCGCGCGAAATCGGCGATTTCTCGAACACAAGTTCAGATTCGGCGACCACGACGGCCGGGGGTGCTTACTTCACCGCCGCGCCGATAAGGTCGCGGGCGCGATCGAGCATCGAAGCGAACGGTCCGAGCGCGAAATTGGCCTTGGCCGACTCGACACCCGCATGCGGATGGGTCGGGGCGATCGCCTCGGCGGCCTGCACGGCGCCCGCCATCCGCTTGAGATCATCACCGTCGAGGTTCTTCTGCAGGTGGCTGAACTCCTCGCGCTCCTCGAGTTCGGCGTGCTCGACGACGTCCTCGCGGAACTTCTTCAGTTCGTCGATGAACTCCTGCGACCCGATGTCCATCTTCTCGAGCCGCGACAGGAACTCCTTGGCCTCGTGCTCTTCCTTGAGGCGTGCGTCGACGATGGCCTCACCGTCGGCGACCTCCTTGCGGGCGCGCGGGTGGACCACCATCTCCTCGGCGGTCTCGTGCACGGCCAGCAGCTGACGCAGATCGGCGAACGCCTTCTCGCGCGCCTCGGTTTCCGACGCGCCCAGCACTTCTTCGAACAGGTCCTTGATCAGGTTGTGTTGGTCGGTCAGAAACTTCACGACGTCGTCGGTGTTCTGGACAAACGTTTCAGCCATGGCAGAAACCTCCTGCATTTCGGTAGTGGTGTGGGCGCGAAGGGGCTGTGCGCCTGCACCTGTTTACCCCTGCAGGAGCGGGCTAACCCTGGCTCAGCTTGGCCTGCACGCGCGTGTTGACCGCGGCGGGGAGCAGTTCGGAGACGTCGCCACCCATCGACGCGACCTCCTTGGCCAACGACGACGACACGAACGAGTACCGCGGTATCGAGGCCAGGAAGAACGTGTCGACGCCGGCGATGTGCTTGTTCATCTGCGCCATCTGCAGTTCGTATTCGAAGTCGGCACCGCCGCGCAGGCCCTTGACGATCGCCGTCACGCCGCGCTGCCGGGCGAAGTCGACCACCAGGCCCTGACCCGATTCGACGCGCAGGTTTGGCAGGTGCTCGGTGGACTCCTCGATCATCGCGATGCGCTCGTCGAGCGTGAACATGCCCTTCTTGTTCGGGTTGACCAGAACGGCGACGATCACCTCGTCGAACTGCGCGGCCGCGCGCTCGAAGACGTCGACGTGCCCGAGATGGACCGGGTCGAAGGATCCGGGGCATACCGCGCCGCTCATGAGCGATGACGCTAGCAGGGCCGCTCTGGTGCCTCGGCAAGCTCCAGGCGGGTGTCGCCGTAGGTGCGCGACGGCCATACCTGCCAGCCCGGCGGCCACGTGATCGGCGGTCCGCTCGCCGCGCGTTCCACCACGACGACGGTTCCCGGTCCGGCCCAACCCCGTTCGGTGAGCAGCGCCAGCATCGATTCCACTTCCCCGGCGGTGATGTCGTACGGCGGGTCGGCGAGGACGAGGTCGAAACGTCGCGGGCTGCCCGCGGCCAGTACCTCGGCGACGGCGCCGCGCCGCACGCTCGCCCCGGTGACGCCGAGTGCGGCGATGTTGTCGGCGATGACTCCTGCGGCTCGCCGGTCGGCCTCGACGAACGTCGCCTCCGCGGCGCCGCGCGAGAGCGCCTCGAGCCCGAGCGCGCCCGAGCCGGCGTACAGATCGAGCACCGCGATCCCGCCGAAGTCGACGCGCGCGGCCAGCACGTTGAACAACGCTTCCCGTACCCGGTCGGTGGTGGGACGGGTCCCTCCCCCAGACCTGATCTGGGGCACGGTGATTCGTCTACCGCCCAGCGCGCCGGCGATGATGCGGGTCAGCTGACCACCACCAGCAGATCGCCGCCTTCGACCTGTGCCGTCTCCGAGACCGCGACCCGGTTCACCTTGCCCGCCTTGGGTGCGGTGATGGCCGCCTCCATCTTCATGGCCTCGATCGTGGCGATCGTCTGACCGGCCTGCACCTCGTCGTCGACGGCGACGCCGACGCTGACCACCCCGGCGAAGGGCGCGGCGATGTGGTCGGGATTGGACTTGTCGGCCTTCTCCGCGGTGGGGATGTCGCTGGCGACGTTGCGGTCACGCACCAGGACCGGCCGCAGTTGGCCGTTGAGGATGCACATCACGGTGCGCATGCCGCGTTCGTCGGGATCGGAGATCGCCTCGAGCCCGATCAGCAGTTCGACGCCCCGCTCCAACCGGACGCGATGCTCCTCGTCGCTGCGCAACCCGTAAAAGAACTGGTTCGCTGACAGGCTCGACGTGTCCCCGTACTGCTCGCGGTGGGCCTCGAGTTCCTTTGTCGGCCCGGGAAACAGCAGCCGGTTCAGCGCGGCCTGGCGCTTCGGGCCCGCCTGGGCGAGCACCGCTTCGTCCTCCTCGCTCAGTTCCTCCTGCGCCTTGGCCGGCGCCCGGCCGGCAAGCGCCTTGGTGCGCAGCGGTTCGGGCCATCCGCCTGGCGGGTCGCCGAGTTCGCCGCGAAAGAATCCGATCACCGAATCGGGAATGTCGAATCGCGATGGGTCCGAGGCGAATTCGTCGGCGCTGATGCCCGCCCCCAGCAGCGCGAGCGCAAGGTCGCCCACCACCTTCGACGACGGCGTCACCTTCACCAGCCGGCCCAGCACCCTGTCGGCTGCGGCGTAGTTGGCCTCGATCTCCTCGAAGCGGTCGCCGAACCCGAGCGCGATGGCCTGCTGACGCAGGTTCGACAGCTGACCGCCGGGGATCTCATGGTGATACACCCGCCCCGTCGGCGCCGGTAAACCACTTTCGAACGGCGCGTACACCTTTCGCAGCGCTTCCCAGTACGGTTCGAGGTCGCACACCGCCTCCAACGACAGCCCGGTGTCGTACTCGGTGTGTGCGGCCGCGGCCACGATCGAGCTCAACGCCGGTTGACTGGTGGTGCCTGCCAGGGGTGCCGCCGCACCGTCGACGGCGCTGGCTCCAGCTTGCCACGCCGCCAGGTACGTCGCCAACTGGCCGCCCGGGGTGTCGTGGGTGTGCACGTGCACGGGCAGATCGAACCGGGTGCGCAGCGCGCTGATCAACGTGTGCGCGGCGGGAGGCCGCAGGAGCCCGGCCATGTCCTTGATCGCCAGCACATGGGCACCCGCGTCGACGATCTGCTCGGCGAGCTTCAGGTAGTAGTCCAGCGTGAAGAGGTTCTCCCCGGGGTCGGACAGGTCGCCGGTGTAGCTCATCGCGACTTCGGCCACCGCCGTGCCGGTTTCGCGGACCGCGTCGATGGCCGGACGCATGGAATCGACGTTGTTGAGCGCGTCGAAGATGCGGTAGATGTCGATGCCCGTGGCCGTGGCCTCGGCGACGAACGCGTGGGTGACGGTCTCCGGGTACGGGGTGTAACCGACGGTGTTACGGCCGCGCAGCAGCATCTGCAGGCAGATGTTGGGGACCGCTTCGCGCAGCGCGGCCAGCCGCTCCCACGGGTCTTCCTTCAAGAACCGAAGCGCCACATCGTAAGTCGCCCCACCCCAGCATTCGAGCGAGAGCAACTGCGGCGTCATGCGCGCGACGTAGGGCGCCACCATCGACAGCCCCGTGGTGCGCACCCGGGTGGCCAGCAGCGACTGATGGGCATCACGGAACGTCGTATCGGTGACGGCCAAGGGTTTGGAGTCGCGCAGCCAGCGCGCGAACCCCTCGGGGCCGAGTTCGGTCAGCCGTTGCTTGCTGCCGTCGGGCGGCGGCGCTTCCAGGTCGATGTCGGGCAGCTTGTCCTGCGGGTACACCGATGCGGTTCGCGGGCCGTGTGGCTGGTTGACCGTCACGTCGGCCAAGTAGTTGAGGATCTTGGTGCCGCGGTCGGCAGGTGTTCTGGCGGTCAGCAGATACGGACGCTCGTCGATGAACGACGTGCTGATGCGGCCGGCCCGGAAATCCGGATCGTTGACGACCGCTTGCAGGAACGGGATATTCGTCGACACTCCGCGGATGCGGAACTCGGCCAGCGCGCGGCGCGCCCGCGCCACCGCGGCGGCGAAGTCGCGCCCCCGGCACGTCAGCTTCACCAGCATCGAGTCGAAATGCGCGCTGATCTCCGCACCGAGATGGGTGCCGCCGTCCAACCGGATGCCCGCGCCGCCCGGGGTGCGGTATCCGGTGATGCGGCCGGTGTCGGGACGGAATCCGTTGGCGGGGTCCTCGGTGGTGATCCGGCACTGCAGCGCGAAACCGCGCGGGGCCGGCAGCGCCTCCTGGCTCAAGCCGAGGCTGTCGAGGGTCTCGCCGTCGGCAATGCGCAACTGGCTGGACACCAGGTCGACATCGGTGATCTCCTCGGTGACCGTGTGCTCGACCTGGATGCGCGGATTGCACTCGATGAACACGTAATGGCCGCGCTCGTCGAGCAGGAACTCGACGGTGCCGGCGAACGTGTAGCCGATCTGCCGGGCGAACGCGACCGCGTCGTCGCAAATCCGTTGCCGCAGTTCGTCGGACAGATTCGGCGCGGGTGCGAGCTCGACGACCTTCTGGTGCCTGCGCTGCACGCTGCAGTCCCGTTCGAACAGGTGCATCACGTTGCCGTGGGTGTCGGCCAGGATCTGCACCTCGATGTGGCGGGGATTGAGGACGGCCTGTTCGAGATACAGCGTCGGGTCGCCGAACGCCGACTCTGCCTCGCGCGACGCGGCATCGATCGCGTCGGCCAGCGCGTCGGTTTCGGTGACCCGCCGCATGCCCCGGCCGCCGCCGCCGGACACGGCTTTGACGAACAACGGGAACTCCAGGCGCTCCGCGGCGGCCATCAACTCCTCGGCCGACGCCGACGGGGCCGACGAGTTGAGCACCGGCAGGCCCGCCGAGCGGGCCGCCTCGATCGCCCGCGACTTGTTGCCCGTCAGCTCGAGCACCTCGGCGCTGGGCCCGACGAACGTGATACCGGCCTCCGCGCAGGCCGCCGCCAGCGCCGGATTCTCCGACAGGAAGCCGTATCCCGGATAAACCGCGTCGGCTCCGGCATGCTTGGCGACCCGGATGATCTCCTCGACCGACAGGTACGCGCGCACGGGATGGCCGGTCTCGCCGATCTGGTAGGACTCGTCGGCCTTCAGCCGGTGAATGCTGTTGCGATCCTCATGGGGATACACCGCGACGGTGTCGATCCCCATCTCGTAGGCGGCCCGGAAAGC
This sequence comes from Mycobacterium sp. 852002-51152_SCH6134967, assembly GCF_001667105.1. Taxonomy (NCBI): domain Bacteria; kingdom Bacillati; phylum Actinomycetota; class Actinomycetes; order Mycobacteriales; family Mycobacteriaceae; genus Mycobacterium; species Mycobacterium sp. 852002-51152_SCH6134967. The sequence continues at coordinate 80,093 of NZ_LZIK01000042.1, forward strand.
ACGGATCGCGATTTCGCCACGATTGGCGACCAGCACTTTAGAGATCATGGGCGATCACGCACGTACTTTATCCTCCGGGCCGATCAGACCAACGTGGACCAGTAGCTCCAGAAGCGTACGAGGATCAGCAGGAACAGGCCGGTGAACCACAGCGTGACCAGAGACCACCGCCAGGTGTGCAGCACCCGCGCGACGGTGTTCCCGTGTTGGGGCTGCAGAGCGACGGCCGCAACGACCAACAACAGCGGGATCGTGACCGCCCACACCACCATGCAGTACGGGCACAGCGCGCCGATGCGGTAGAGGCTCTGGTAGATGAGCCAGTGCACGAACGCAGCGCCCAGCAGCGTTCCCGTGGCCAGACCGGCCCAGTACCAACGCGGCAACGCGACCCTCGCGAGCGCGAGCACACCGGTCACCACCACGATCGTGAACGAGATGATGCCGATCAACGAGTTCGGAAATCCGAACGCGGACGCCTGCGGTGTGATCATCACCGAACCGCAGGACAGCACCGGATTGAAGCTGCACGACGGGATGTACTCCGGATCGATCAGCAGCTCGACCTTCTCGACGGTCAGCGCGACCGCGGCGGCCAGCCCCAGCACACCCGCGATGAGGATCCACACCGCGCTCGGGCGACCCACCGGCGGACCCGTCAGCTCATGGGCCGTGGGTTCGGACGGCTGGACGGCTCCGGGCGCGGCGAGCGTCACGGCCTCGCCGGCTGGGTCGGATCGGCGTTGGGCGGCGGCGCACCGGCGTCCAGTGCGGGCACCTCGCCGACGATCTTCTCGATCTCGGCGATCAGCGCGTCGGGCGTCGACGGCGAATAGTCCTCACCGTTGATCCGGATGGTCGGCGTCGAGTTGACCCCGCTCGCCTTGGCCAAACCCTTGACCATGTCGTTGTAGCGTCCACCGTTGATGCAGGCCGGCACCTCACCGGTCACCCCAGCCTGCCGAGCGATCTCGATCAGCCGGGCGTTGTCGGGGAAGGGGCCCACCCCCTCGGGCGGCTGTTGCGCGAACAGCGCGGCGTGGAAACGCCGGAAGGCTTCGGTGTCGGCGTCGGCCACGCAGTAGCCGGCGTTGGCCGCGCGGGTGGAGTAACCCTGGCCCGCCCGGTCGAGGATGGACACCATGTTGTAGTCCACGGCCGCAGCACCGCTGTCGATCAGCCGGTTGATGGTCGGGCCGAACTGCTTCTCGAAGTTGCCGCACGCCGGGCAGAGGAAGTCCTCGTAGAGCGACACCACCGCTTTGGGCTCGGACGTGCCCTCCTGGGTGATCACGTCGCTCGACGCCACGCGGACCGCCCTGGTCTCGCCCTCACCGGGTTTGTCCTCTTTGGTCATCACGATGTAGAGCACCAACGCGACGGCGAAGATCACGACGATGGCGGTCAGGCCGATCTGCACAGCCCGGTTCCGCTTACGGTCAGCCGCCTTCAGGTCGTAGGTCGGGGTCTTCTTGCGTTTCGTGGCCACGCAGGTAAGAGTACCGGCGCGATTTCGCCGCCCGATCAGCTGCGGGCCAGATGCGCCCGCAGCGCCGAGATCACCTCCGCGATCGCGGTGGCGCTGTCACCGCCGAACGGGAAGAAGTTCGCAAAGCCGTGGATCAGCGATCCGAACTCCCGGTGGTCGACGCGGACACCGGCGGCCCGCAGGGCCTCGGCGTACTGCCTGCCTTCGTCGCGCAGCGGGTCGAAACCGGCGGTGACGATCAGCGTCGGCGCCAGCCCGGACAGATCGTCGGCCAGCAGCGGTGAGACCCGTGGGTCACCGGAATCGACTCCACCGCGCAGGTATTTGTCGCGGAACCAGTCGATGTCGTCGCGGGTGAGGAAGTAGCCCTCGGAGAACAGCGCCTGCGACCTGGTCGTGTCGCGGTAGTTGACGACCGGGTACAGCAGGAACTGCAGGGCCGGCTGCGGCCCCTCGCCGCGGGCGCGGTGCGCGACGAGCGTGGCCTGGTTGCCGCCGGCGCTGTCACCCCCGACGGCGACGCGCTCGGGGTCGGCGCCCAGTTCGGCAGCGTGCTCGCACGCCCATCGGAACGCGGCGTGGGCGTCGTCGGTGCCCGCAGGCGCGGGATGTTCGGGGGCCAGGCGGTAGTCGACCGACAGCACGTGCATCTGTCCCCGGTGGCAGATCTCGCGGCACAGGTCGTCGTGGGAGTCGATGCTGCCGATGACCTGTCCACCGCCGTGGAAGAAGACCAGTAGGGCGCCCTCATCATCGACGGGCCGGTAAAGGCGCGTGCGGATGTCTCCTGCGGGTCCCGGGATCGAGAGATCGGTCACCGACGCGACGGGGATGTTCTGCTTGAAACCCGCGGCCAGCGTTTCGAGTTGCCCGCGGGCTGCGGCGACGCCGTCAGCGTTGACCAGACCGTCGATGCCCGTGAGCTTTTGTCCGGCGAGCATCAACTGCAGCGTCGTGTCCAGCGTGTTGCCGTCGATGCTCACGGTGCGACGTCCGAGCATGAGGCGCTTGACGGCCTCCGGGATGCGCGGCAACGCGCGAAGGGTGACGCCCGCCGCGGCGTTGATCAGCGTCTCCTTACGGTTCGGCCGCCACTGGTCATCAGCTGGCAGACTCTGGGTCATGGCATCTCCCTCGATCACGTTGAACGACGGTAATTCGATACCGCAGGTTGGACTCGGAGTCTGGCAGACCCCTCCGGAGGACACCGAACGCGCGGTCGCGACCGCGCTCGAGGCGGGCTATCGCCACATCGACACCGCCGCCGCGTACCAGAACGAACGCGAGGTCGGCCAGGCGCTCGAGAAGTCGGGCCTGCCGCGCGATCAGGTGTATGTCACCACCAAGCTGTGGAACTCCGAGCAGGGTTACGACAGCACGCTGAGTGCCTTCGACAAGAGCATGCACCGGCTGGGGCTCGACTACCTCGATCTCTACCTCATCCACTGGCCCTTGCCGGCCAAGGGCACGTTCGTCGACACCTTCAAGGCCTTCGCCCACCTGCGTGAGCAGGGCCGCATCCGGTCGATCGGGGTGAGCAACTTCGAGCCCGAACACCTGCGGGAACTCGTCGACGCCACCGGCATCGTGCCCGCGGTCAACCAGATCGAACTGCATCCGCTGCTGCAGCAGGAGGAGCTGCGCGAGGTGCATGCCCAGATGGGCATCGCCACCGAGGCCTGGAGTCCGCTCGGTCAGGGTTCACTGCTGTCCAACGACACCGTGGTCTCGGTCGCCGATGCGCACGGCAAGACACCGGCCCAGGTGTTGATTAGGTGGCATATGCAGCTCGGCAATATAGTCATCCCGAAGTCGGTGACCCCCGAGAGAATCGTGAGCAACTTCGACGTGTTCGATTTCGAGTTGAGCGAACAGGACATGGCGTCCGTCTCGACGCTCGGCGACGGCACTCGGTTGGGCCCCGATCCGCGAACATTCGAATTCACGGGGTAGGTGAAATGACCGAATCGCCGGGCAATGCGGCTGCGGTTCCGACCGTCACGCTCAACGACGACCACACGATGCCGGTATTCGGTCTCGGGGTCGGCGAGCTGTCGGAGTCCGAGACCGAGCAGGCGGTGCTGGCGGCGTTGTCCGCCGGGTACCGGCTGATCGACACCGCCGCGGCCTACGGCAACGAAGAAGCGGTCGGACGGGCCATCAAGTCGTCCGGGGTTCCGCGCGACGAGATCTTCGTCACCACCAAGCTCGCCACTCCCGATCTGGGCTTCCAGTCGTCGCAGGACGCGCTCAAGGCCAGCCTCGACAGGCTCGGCCTCGACTACGTCGACCTGTACCTGATCCACTGGCCCGCCGGTGAGCACGGTAAGTATGTCGACAGCTGGGGCGGGTTGATGAAGCGCAAGGAGGTGGGCGACACCAAGTCGATCGGCGTCGCCAACTTCCACGCCGAGCACCTGTCGGACGTCATCGACCTGTCGTTCTTCACCCCGGCGGTCAACCAGATCGAGCTGCACCCGTTGCTGAACCAGGCGGAGCTGCGTGAGGTCAATGCCGGTTACGGCATCGCCACCCAGGCGTACGGACCGCTGGGCGTCGGGCAGCTGCTCAAGAACGAGGCGGTCACGTCGGTGGCGCAGGCGCACGGCAAGACGCCCGCGCAGGTGTTGATCCGGTGGAGCATTCAGCTGGGCAACGCGGTCATCGCCCGGTCGTCGAAGGCGGAGCGGATCACCTCGAACCTCGAGGTGTTCGACTTCGAGCTCACCGACGACGAAATGGGCTCGCTCAACGGGCTCGACGAGGGCAAGCGGTTCCGCCCGGACCCGGAAACCTACACCGGCACGTAGGCCTTTAGAGGACTCAACCCGTCGGGCAGGTGGCGGCGGCGTCGCGCAGCGCGGTGGCCGACGGCGCGTCGATCGGCAGCCGGTATCCGCGCAGCACCGCGATGAACTGCATCGAGTACTGGCAGTGAAACGCCGCATTGGGCGGCATCCACGTCGCGGGCTCCTGGTCACCCTTTTCCTGGTTGGCGTTTCCGGCCACCGCGATGAGATTCGCCGGATCGTTGGCAAACCGGACGCGCAGGTCTTCAGGCCAGTTGCGCGCCCCGAGGTCCCAGGCAAGCGCCAACGGGACGATGTGGTCGATTTGCACCGCAGCGCCGGTCTTCTCGCCGCGGGTGAAGGCAACGACGGCGTTGGTGTACGGATCGTGCAGTGTGCCCGTGGCGACGGCGTCGGGGCAGCGCTTGATCGACACGAACGTCTTGTTGTCGAGGTCGCGGTTGAGGATGTCGTTGCGGGTGTCGCACCCGTTGTGTCCGCCCGGAGCCGAGTTGTCGTCGGTCCAGCTGTCCCCGAAAGCCGCTCTGCGGTAGTCGTATCCGCGGATCCGCAACGGTATGACGGGAACACCCGCGAGAACGTCGGCGCCCGGCGCGACGGTCGGGATGTCGGCGCGCGCGATGAACTGTGCCCGGTCGCCCGCCGAGTTGACCGCCTGTACGGCGACGATGACCGCGAGTGCGACGATCGCGGTCAGCCAGAGCAGATGTCTGCGCTTCATGCCTTGTCCAGGAACTCGACGCGGTCGGTGTCGACGAACGGGGCCGCCAACACCGCCATACTCGGGTTGTCCGGATCGTTCTCGTACAGCCGCGCGCAGAAGTCACGGGCCGTCACGATGATGTCGAGGTGCTCCTGCAGCGACAGGAACCGGAGCGTGATCGCGCGGCCGGATTGGTTGAACCCCAACACATCTCCCTCCTGCCGCTCGTAGAGGTCGAGGTCGGCGAGCTTGAACCCGTCCAATGTCGATGCGACGGCGGTCAGCCGGGCGCCGGCCTTGGACCCCTGCGGGAGCTTGGTGACGAGCAGGCACAGGCTCGGATGCTGTCCGCGCCCGATGCGCCCGCGCAACTGGTGCAGCTGGCTGATGCCGAACCGGTCGGCGTCCATCACCACCATCACCGTCGCATTCGGCACGTCGACGCCGACTTCGATGACCGTCGTGCACACCAGCACGTCGATCTCGCCGGCGCGGAACGCGGCCATCACGGCGTCCTTCTCGTCGGAGGGCAGCCTGCCGTGCATGAGCCCGAGCCGCAGTCCGGCGAGCGGGCCTCGGCTCAGCCGCGCGAACAACTCGACCACCGTGATCGGCGGCGGACCGCCCTCCTTGTCCTTGGCCGACTTGTCGTTCTCGTCGATCCGCGAGGCCACCACGTACGCCTGCCTGCCCTGGCTCACCTCTTCGGTGATGCGCTGCCACACGCGGTCCAGCCAGCGTGGGTGCTCGGTGAGAAAGACGGCGTTGGTCGTGATCGGTTGTCTGCCCCGCGGCAGCTCGCGCAATGTCGAGGTCTCCAGATCACCGTAATGAGTCAGCGCGACAGTGCGCGGTATCGGCGTGGCCGTCATCACCAGCAGATGCGGCGTGATACCCGCAGGGGCCTTGCCGCGCAACCGATCCCGTTGCTCCACGCCGAACCGGTGCTGCTCGTCGACGACCACCATGCCGAGGCGGTGGAACTCGACGGCGTCCTGCAATAGGGCGTGGGTGCCGATGACGATGCCCGCTTCACCGCCGGCGACCTCGTCGCGTACCGCGCGTTTCTGTTGCGCCGTCATCGATCCGGTCAACAGCGCGATGCGGGTGGCACCGTCCACACCACCGAGTTCTCCCGCCATGGCCAGCGGGCCGAGGACGGCGCGGATCGAGCGGGCATGTTGTGCGGCAAGGACTTCCGTCGGTGCGAGCAATGCGCACTGATAGCCGGCGTCGACCATCTGCAACATCGCCAGCACCGAGACGATCGTCTTGCCCGAACCGACCTCACCCTGCAGCATGCGGTTCATCGGTCGGGTGCTCTCCAGCTCGGCCGAGACGACGTCGAGCACTTCCTTCTGTCCGTCGGTCAATTCGAACGGCAACTGTTCACACATGGCGGCGACGAGCCCGTCGTCGCGACGCAGCGCGACCGGACCCGACTCACTCAGCTCACCGTGGCGTCGGTTGACCAATGCCCATTGGAGGCCGATGGCCTCGTCATACGTCAGTCGCGCGACCGCGGCGTCGCGTTCGGCCGATCTCTCTGCGGTATGGATCGCGCGCAGCGCCTGGTCTTCGGTGATCAGACCGTGTTGTCGCAGAAAGGCTTTCGGCAGCGGTTCGGTGATCGGGTCCAGCACGTCGAGTACCTGACGCACACAGGCGTAGATCTCCCAGGTCTGCACCTTCTTATTGGCGGGGTAGATCGGGAAGAAGTCGCGTTCGAAGGCGGCCAGCAGGTCCTCACCGGTGGCCCCCGAGGCCTCGGCGATCGCCTTGAGAGACTTGGATCCTCGCACGCGGCCGGTCTCGTGTAACACCAGGAATGCCGGATGGGTCAGCTGCATGACGCCCTTGAAGTAGCCGACCTCACCCGACAGCATCACCTTCGCACCCTCGACCAACTGCTTCTTGAGGTACTTGGCGTTGAAGAACGTCGCGGTCACCTTCGGCTTCCGGTGCCCGAGGGTGACGACGAGATATTCGCGCTGGGGTTGCCGGTTCGTCCGCCTCAGCTCGGCTTTGGTGATGACGTCGACGAACGTGACGTGGACGCCCTCCTCGAGCTCCTCGCCGTCGCCGGCCGTTGTCATCTCGTCGCTGTACTTGCGGGGATAGTGGCGCAGCAGGTCGTTGACCGTGTGGATGCCGAAGTGCTCGGCGAGCGGGTCCGCGGCCTTCTTGCCGAGCACGAAGTCGAGACGGTCGGACAGCGTCGCCACGGCTACTCCACCCCGATCAGCAAGGCGTCGCCGCGGTGGCCGGTGTGGTAGGTCACCAGTTCGACGCCCGGGTGCCGGTCGTGCACGTGCTCGGAGAGCGCGCCGGCGACATCCTCGTCGACCCCGGCGCCGGTGAGGACCGTGACGAGTTCACCGCCGGCGGCCAGCAGCAGGTCGATCAGTCCCGCTCCCGCCGCGGCCAGGTCGTCGCCGACGATCAGCACCTCGTCGCCGGAGATGCCGAGACCGTCACCCGGCTTGCACATCCCCGCCCAGGTGTGCGCTTCCTCGGTGGCGATCCGCACCGATCCGTGCCTGGCGCCCGCGGCGGCCCTGGCCATGGTGTATCCGTCGTCGACGGCCTGGCGCGCGTCGTCGTGGACCGCCAGCGCCGCCAGCCCTTGAACCATGGACGCGGTGGGTACCGGCACCACGTCGAGGCCCCAGCCCATCGCGGCCGTGCACCCGGCGACCAGTTCCTCGGCCGCGACGTATCCGTTCGGCAGGATCATCGCCTGGCCCGCGTCGGCGTTGACCAGTGCGTGCAGCAGCTGTTTGGCGCTGACCGGCGCGTCGCCCTCGAGCCGCAGCACGTGGGCGCCCTCGGCCGCGAACAACTCCTCGGCGCCCGTCCCGTCGACGACGGCGAGCACCGTCCGTCCATGCGACCACGCCCTCACCGGGCGGGCATCGCGGGTGCCGCTGAGAGCGGTGATCTGGATGCGGCTGGTCGCGCCGACCGCGAGCCCGGCCTCGACGGCGGCGCCGGCGTCGTCGGCGTGCACATGCACCGAGTAATGGCCGCTGCCGTCCGATGGGGCGGCGATCGCGACCGAGTCGCCCAGCCCGTCGAGGTCGTTGCGCAATTTCTCCACCCCTGCCGCATCGCATCCGCTGAGCAGGTACATCACCTCGAACTGCGGAGCCGCGACGGCGCGGGTGGCACCGTTGTCGGTGTGCGGTGGCGGCGCCGGAATGTACTCCGTCCTGCGCGGAGCACTGCCGGTCAGCGTGGCGCTCATCGCGTCCAGCAGTACCAGCAGACCGCGTCCTCCGGCGTCCACCACGCCCGCGCGGGCCAGCACGTCGAGTTGGCCGGTGGTCTGCTCCAGCGACTGCGCCGCCGCGTCCGCGGCCCTGCACACGACCTCGGGCAACTCGGCGCCGTCGGTCGAGGCCTGCTCGGCGGCCTCGGCCGCGCCCTGAAGCACGGTGACGATGGTGCCCGGCACGGCCTCGCCCATCGCCCGGATCACCAACACCACGGCGTGGTGCAGCGCCGCGGCGAACAGCGGCCCGTCCACCCGGTCGAGACCACCGTGCAGGTCGGCCGACGCTTCCGCGGTGACCTCGGCCAGCGCGCGCAGTATCTGGGACAGGATCACGCCCGAGTTGCCCCGTGCCCCGTGGATGGCCCCGCGTGCGAGCGCCGAAGCGACTTCGGCGACGTCGTCGGCGCCGGCCAGCGCCTCGGCTTGCGCCCACGCCGAACGCATGGTGAACAGCATGTTCGTGCCGGTGTCGGCGTCGGCGACCGGGAACACGTTGAGCCGGTTGATCTCGTCGGCATGGGTGACGAGGTCACCGACCGCGGTGTGCGACCACTTCTGCAGCGTGAAGGCATCGAGCAGTCGAGCCGACATGCTTAACCTCCGCAGAAATGTGACGCTCCACGCACCCCGCCGTGCCGGTCAGCCTAGCGATTGGACCTGACAGCCCCGGCACGACGTTCTCGCCGGTCGGTAGGCTGGGCAGGCTCGCGCGCAGCGCGGGGCGGTGTTTTGGCGTTCGCTGCGGCTGCCGGTATCCTGGTCAGGTTGTCGGGTCGAGCCGCGCCGGTCGCGGTGCCGCGACCCGGACCCCACGTACTGATCTGAGGAGTTCTGCATATGGCTGCCGTGTGCGATATCTGCGGGAAGGGACCCGGCTTCGGCAAGTCGGTCTCGCACTCCCATCGCCGGACCAGCCGTCGCTGGGATCCCAACATCCAGACCGTGCGCGCCGCCCGCCCCGGCGGCAACAAGCAGCGCATGAACGTGTGCACGTCGTGCATCAAGGCCGGAAAGGTCTCGCGCGGCTGACACGCCGCGATTGCCGCCACCGGCGACCGGGTAGTCGTGCTGCATGACCTCTCGTGCAGCTGCAAGATCCGCCCTTACCGCGCTGGCGTCCGGATGTGCGCTGGCCTTGTTGACCGCGTGCGGAGGCGGTGATTCCGCCGGCGACGAGACCACCACCACTACGTCGACGACATCGCCCACTACGTCGGTGGAAGTGACGGTGGAGACCAGCGCGCCGGAGACCACCCCGGCGTCGCCTGATTCGCCGCCCACCACCACCGAAGGGAACGGCACCGTCGAGGTTCCGGTGCCCGATGTCCCGTCACTGCCCGCCATTCCGTCACCGCCGGCGATTCCGTCTCCTCCGCCGATTCCCTCACCCCCGCCGATTCCGGGAGTCGGATAGCCCTAGGGCAGCCGCCAGTCGATCGGCTCGGCGCCCATCTTCTCGAGCAGTTCGTTCGCGCGGCTGAACGGTCGCGAGCCGAAGAAGCCCCGCGACGCCGACAGCGGCGACGGGTGCGGAGACTCGATCGCCACGCAGTCGGCGCCGTCCAGCATCGGTTTCAGCGTCGAGGCGTCGCGACCCCACAGCACCGCGACCAACGGCTGCCCGCGCGCGACCAGCGCGCGAATCGCGCACTCGGTCACCGCTTCCCAGCCCTTACCGCGGTGCGACGCAGGCGTGCCCGGTCGAACGGTGAGCACCCTGTTGAGCAGCATCACCCCGCGTTCGGCCCACGGCGTCAGGTCGCCGGTGGACGGGGCGGGGTGGCCGAGGTCGCTTCCATACTCCTTGAAGATGTTCTCCAGGCTGCGCGGCAGCGGCCGCACCTCGGGCGCCACCGAGAAACTGAGCCCGACGGCGTGACCGGGTGTCGGGTAAGGGTCCTGTCCGACGATCAGTACCCGCACCCTGTCCATCGGAAAGGTGAACGCGCGCAGCACGTTCTGACCCGCGGGCAGATATCCGTTTCCGGCGGCCAGTTCAGCGCGGAGAAATTCACCCATCTGCGCGACCTGACCCGCTACCGGTTCCAGAGCCGTCGCCCAGCCCTGCTCGACGAGCTCATGCAGCGGCCGTCCCGTCATGCCAACCCCTCGATCAGCAACACCACCGAATCAGCGCCGGCCCGGCGATCCTTCGAGATCTCCTGATACTCGGGCGAGTTCGCCCAGTCCCGAAACGAAGGCTCATCGGGAAACGACATCAATACGACCTTCTCGCGGTCCGACTCGCCCTCCAGAATCTGCGGCGACTCATCGGCGGCGAGCAGCGTCCCCGAATACCGGTTGAAGACCTCAAGGAAACGAGCTTGGTAGCGGTCATAGGCCGCACGGTCCGTGAACCTCAGCTGGGCGATGGCGTACACGGTCACGAGTCGACACCCTAACTAGTCGAACGACTGCCACCCGGCATTCCCCTGCCATGCCGCGCCGTCGACCGACACCCGCGCCGGACCCTCCTGCACGCGACCGATCTCCCTCCACCCGGACGGCAGCGCCCCCGGGAACGTCGCGACCAGCGCATGGTCCTCGCCGCCGCCGAGGATCCACGCCCACGCGTCGGCGCCGAGCGCTTCTGCCGCAGCGGCGAGCACGTCGCGGTCGGCGGTCAATGCCGCAGTGGACAGGTCGATGCCGACGCCGGACGCCTCGGCGATATGGCCCAGGTCGGCCAGCAGCCCGTCGGACACGTCGGTCATCGAGGTCGCTCCGCTTTCGGCGGCGATGCGGCCCTGTCCGTAAGGCGGCCGCGGCGCGACATGGCAGCCACGCAATTCGTCGAATCGACGAATATCGTTGCGCCACAATTCGAACCCGGCGGCCGAACAACCGATGTCACCGGCGATGGCCACCACATCGCCGGGCCGTGCCCCCCTGCGGCGCACCGGCTCGCGGCCGTCGAGGTCACCTAGCGCCGTCACCGAGATCACCCATTGCGGCGCGCTGACGAGGTCACCGCCGACGATGCCCGCGCCCATCGACTCGGCCTCGTGCCACATACCGTCGGCGAGCTGCAGGGCCTGGTCGGCCGGCGTATCCGAGGGTGCCCCGAACGCGACGACGAAGGCGGTCGCGCGTGCGCCCATCGCCTCGATGTCGGCGGCGTTCTGCGCGATCGCCTTGCGCCCCACGTCATGCGGGGTCGACCAGTCCAACCGAAAGTGACGCTCGGCCACCAGCATGTCGGTGCTCACGACGGTCTTACCGTCGGGCGCGAACAGCACCGCGGCGTCGTCACCGGGCCCCAGCGCGACGGCGTCCGGCTGGCGGCGTCCGGCCACCAATCGCCGGATCACCGCGAACTCGCCCACTTGCGCCAGGGTTTCGGCGTCGGACGCCATGTCACCTCCCGTCGCGGCCGCACCTTATCCGTTTCGTGCTGGCCTGAACACCGGCCGCACCTGCGGTACGTTAAGCGCCTGCGGCGTGGAGTCTATGCAGCGATGTGGAGGAACAGCGGGTGGTCGAGGCTTTCATGCTGATTCAGACCGAGGTGGGCCGCGCCGAGGTCGTCGCCAAACAACTCGCCGCGCTTCCCGGTGTGGTGTCCGCGGAGTACGTGACGGGACCGTATGACGTGGTCGTGCGCGTGGGCGCCGACACCTTGGCCGACCTGAACGCCACCGTGGTTCCCAACGTTCAACAGGTGACCGGTATCACCCGCACGCTGACCTGTCCGATCGCCAACGGGGCGCCTCTCTAGAGTTGGACCGTGGCTTCGCAGACCGGTGACGGGCCGCCGCGGGCGCTGCTGATCGCCGCGCTGATGGTGGCGGTCGCGGCGGTCGTGGCGATTCTGGTGATCGCCGCGCTGCGCCAGAATCCCGACGAGCAGCAGGCGGTGCCGTTGGTGTCCGTGCCCGCCCCGCAGGCCACGAGCGCCGAATGCGCCGACCTGATCGCCCAACTGCCCGACAAGCTCGGCGACCACACCCGCGCACCGTTGGCCGATCCCGCACCCGCCGGTGCGGCGGCGTGGCGGGCCGAGGGTCAGGGTGAACCGATCGTGCTGCGCTGCGGGGTGGAACGGCCCACGGAGTTCATCGTCGGTGCGCCGGTGCAGGTGGTGGACGACGTGCAGTGGTTCCGGGTGGGTGAGGCCGGCGTCGATGACGCGGGCGCCGAGCAGGCGCGCAGCACGTGGTACGCCGTCGACCGCGGCGTGTACGTCGCCCTGACCCTGCCGCAGGGCACCGGCCCGACACCCATTCAGCTGCTGTCCACGGTCATCGCCGAATCGCTTCCGGCCAAGCCCGTCTCGCCCGCGCCGGTGCGTTGATCCTGCGCTGGGGGCCGCAGGTAGCGCCCGTCAGCGCAGACCGGTGCCGCGTTTGAGTGCGGTTTCGACCATGGTGGCCAGCAGGGTCGGGTAGTCGACGCCGCTGGCCGCCCACATCTGGGGGTACATCGAGATGGTGGTGAACCCCGGCATGGTGTTGAGTTCGTTGATCACGGGCCCGTCATCGGTGAGGAAGAAGTCGACGCGGGCCAGCCCCTGACAGTCGATCGCGTTGAAGGCCTGAATCGAGAGCCGTCGCACCGCCTCGACAACGTCGTCGTCGACTTTGGCGGGGACGTCGAGTTCGGCGGCGTCCTCGAGGTATTTCGTCGCGAAGTCGTAGAAGCCGTCCTCGCGGCCGCGTACGCCTGCGACCCGGATCTCGCCGAGTGCGCTGGCCTCGATCCGGCCGTCGGGGAATTCGAGCACGCCGCATTCGAGTTCGCGACCCGGCACCGCGGCTTCGACGATCACCTTCGGATCGTGGCGGCGGGCCTGTTCGATCGCCGACGGCAGCTGATCCCACGCCGTGACCCGGCTGACGCCGATGGACGACCCGCCGCGCGCCGGCTTGACGAAGACGGGCAGGCCGAGCCGCTCGCGCGACTCGAAAGTCAAGGTGTCCTGGCGGGGCCGCAGCACCTCGTGATCGCCGATCGGCAGCCCCGCGGCGCCCAGCAGTTTCTTGGTGAACTCCTTGTCCATGCCCACCGCGCTGGCCAGGACACCCGCCCCGACGTAAGGCACCCCCGCCAACTCGAGCAGCCCCTGGATGGTGCCGTCTTCGCCGTACGGACCGTGCAGCACCGGGAAGACCACGTCGACCGTCGCCAGCATCTCCCCCGCCCCCTGGCCCAGCGACAGCAGTTGCCCGCGGCGGCCCGGATCGGCGGCCAGGGCCAGTTCGGTGCCCGACGCGGCGGTCACCTCCGGAAGTCGACCGTCGGTGATCGCGAGGTTGTCCGGCTGCGCGTCGGTCAACATCCAGGCGCCTTCGGGGGTGATGCCGACGGCGACGACGTCGAACCGCTGCGGATCGAGGTTGCGCAGGATGCTGCCTGCGGATACGCAGGAGATTGCGTGCTCGGAGCTGCGTCCGCCGTAGACGACGGCGACCCGGACACGTCCGGTGCTCCTGTCCGATGCCGCCGGCCGGGCGGCTCCGGGCTCATGGCGGGCAGTCACAACCTAGAGAGGCTACCGGCCGCGCCGACGCCCGGTCGTCCGGCGACGGCCCGGCGCGGTGTCAGCCCAGCGCCTGCTCGATGTCGGCGATCAGGTCGTCGGTGTCCTCGATCCCGAGCGAGACGCGCGCGAACCCGTCGCCGACGTCGTCGCCCCAGCGGGCGCGCCGGTCCACCGACGTGTGGATTCCGCCGAAACTCGTCGATGCGATCAGCAACGCGCTGCGCTCGACCAGGCTGTGCACCGCGGCAGCGTCGGCCAACTCGACGGCGATCAGGCCGCCAAACCGTTTCATTTGCGCGCACGCGATGCGGTGCGACGGATCGTCGGGCAGACCGGGATAGCGCACGGCGCGCACGGCGGGGTGGGCGTGCAGCGCCACGGCGAGCGCCGCCGCGTTGTGGCACTGCCGTTCGAAGCGCAGGCCGGCGGTGCCCAGGCTGCGCACCAGCAGCCACGCCTCGAAGGCGCCGAGGATCGCACCGGAGTGCAGTCGTTCGCGCGCCACCTCGGCCATCAGGTCGGTGTGGGCGCTCGCTACATAACCGGCGAGCAGATCGCTGTGGCCCGACAACGCCTTGGTCGCACTGGCGACGACCACATCGGCGCCCAGCGAAAGCGGTTGCTGACCGAAGGGGGTGGCGGTGGTGTTGTCGACGACGAACGTGGCGCCGCGGCTACGGCACTGCAGCGCGAGCCGGTGCAGATCCACCACATCCAGGCCCGGATTGGCCGGGCTCTCGGCGAGCACGACATCCGCGTCCGCCGATGCCGCACACATTTCCTCGGTGGGCGCCTGCACCACCGTAACCCCTTGCTCGGCAAGGTATTCGGAGGCATACCGGCGGACTTGATAGTAGCCGTCGGCGGGCACGACGAGCTTATGTCCCGGCTTGGCGAGCACCCGCAGGACGGACGTGATCGCGGCCATCCCCGATCCGAAGGCCAGCGCGGACGGGGCGCCCTCCAGTTGCGCGAGTGCCGACTCCAGGTGGCGCCAGGTCGGATTCGAGCTCCGTCCATAGGAATCCGGCACGTCCGACGGATCGGACGACAGGTGGAAGGTGGACGCAGGAACCGGTGACGGCGCCACGGCCTGACCTGGGACAGCTTCCGAGGCAACGGATTTGACGCTGCGGGTGGAGTCGCCGTACTGACCGTCCACCGGTCACTCCGGTTTGGTGCTGCGCCCGAGCAACAGGACGACGGCCTCGTCGACCGACAGACCCCTGTGGCATACCCGGAATACGGCATCGGTCAGCGGCATCTCGACGTCGTAACTTTCGGCCAGCGCCAGCACCGATTGGCACGACGCGACGCCTTCGGCGACGTGGCCACCGGTGGCGAGCATCGCCGATTCCATTGTGCCGCCCTGGCCCAGGCGCAGCCCGAATGTGCGGTTACGCGACTGCCCGGACGTGCACGTCGCGACGAGGTCACCCACCCCGGCCAAGCCCGCGAGGGTCGCGGGCTTGGCGCCCAACGCGATTCCCAACCGCATGATCTCGGCCAGCCCACGGGTGATGATCGCCGCGGCGGTGTTCTCCCCCAGTCCGACCCCGGCGGCCATACCGGATGCGAGCGCGATGACGTTCTTGCATGCACCACCGACTTCGGCGCCGATGACGTCGGCATTGGTGTAAGGCCGGAAGTAGGCCGTCGAAAGCGCCCGTTGCAATGCGACCGCCCGTCCGGAGTCACTGCAGGCGACCACGGTGGCCGCCGGTTGCTCGTCGGCGATCTCGCTGGCGAGGTTCGGACCGGAGACCACCGCGACGCGTGCCGGATCGGCACCTGTCACTTGGATGATCACCTGGCTCATGCGCATGAGCGTGTCGAGTTCGATGCCCTTGGCCAGGCTCACCAACGTGACTTCGTCGTCGATCAACCCCGACCACCGTTCCAGATTGGCCCGAAGCGTCTGGGCGGGCACCGCGAACAGCACCGTGCATGCGCCGTTCAGCGCCTCGGCCGCATCGCTGGTCGCCCTGATGGTCTTGGGCAGTTCGGTGTCACCGAGATATCCGGAGTTGCGATGGGTGTCGTTGATCTCATCGGCGACTTCTTGGTGACGTGCCCACAGCGCCACCTCGTTGCCCGCATCGGCAAGGACCTTCGCCAGTGCACTGCCCCACGCACCGGCCCCCATCACCGCCGCCTCGACCACGCCTTCAGCGTAACCCCCGCCGGACTGCTGGCAGGATGACGCACATGAGCGGGTCACCGGATGCCGAGATCGCATTGGTGATCGCCGTAAAGCGCCTGGCCGCGGCCAAGACCCGGTTAGCCCCCGTCTTTTCGGCACCGACTCGCGAGAAGGTCGTTCTGGCGATGCTTATCGACACGATCACCGCCGCATCGGCGGTTTCGGCGATCGGCTCGATCACGGTGGTCACACCGGACGAAGTCGCCGCCGAGGCCGCGGGTCGACTCGGCGCGCGGGTGCTCACCGACCCGACCCCCGACAGCCACCCCGACCCGCTGAACAACGCGATCGCCGCAGCCGAAGCCGAAGTCCGTCATGAGACATCGAACGTCGCTGTGTTGCAAGGTGATCTGCCCGCATTGCAAGCCCACGAGCTGGCCGCGGCCGTCGCGGCGTCCCGAAGGCACCCACGCAGTTTCGTCGGCGACCGGCACGGCACCGGCACGTCGGCGCTGTTCGCGTTCGGGGTCGCCCTGAACCCGCAGTTCGGTGCCGACTCCGCTCAACGCCACCGGCGTTCCGGCGCGCTCGAGCTCACCGGTGCGTGGCCGGGACTGCGCTGCGACATCGACACGCCCGACGACCTGCTGGTGGCGCGCCGACTCGGCGTCGGCGCGGCGACGACGGCGGCCATCACCGACTCGAGATGAACCGTTCAACTGCGCGCTGGCACGAAGACCGTTGGATAGGGGATCATCGCAGGCATGACGAAAGCCGGGATCGAGGTTCGCGACAGCGACGGCGAGCCGCCGTCGCCGAGCATCCGAGGGTTGCCGTCGGACTCCGGTAACTCGGCGCCCGAAGCCCCTCCCGCGGCGACCGCCCCCGCCGTCGAGAACGCGCTGCCCGAAGATCGCTACCTGAACCGCGAGCTCAGTTGGCTCGACTTCAACTCCCGGGTACTGGCATTGGCCGCCGATACGTCGCTGCCGCTGCTGGAGCGTGCGAAGTTCCTTGCGATCTTCGCCTCGAATCTCGATGAGTTCTACATGGTCCGGGTCGCCGGACTGAAACGCCGCGACGAAATGGGCTTGTCGGTGCGCTCCGCCGACGGGCTCTCACCCCGCGAACAGTTGCGTCGCATCAACGAGCGAACCCAGCACCTCGCCGACCGGCACGCGCACGTGTTCCTCGATTCGGTGCGCCCCGCGCTGGCCGACGAAGGCATCGTGATCGTCACGTGGGCCGAACTCGACGAGGCCGAACGCGCACGGTTGTCCACCTACTTCCACGAGCAGGTGTTCCCGGTGCTGACGCCGCTCGCCGTCGATCCGGCCCACCCGTTCCCTTTCGTGAGTGGCCTGAGCCTGAACTTGGCGATCACCGTCAAACATCCCGACGACGGTGGGCAGCACTTCGCCCGAGTCAAAGTGCCCGACAACGTAGAACGGTTCGTCGAACTGGCCGCCCGCGAAAGCGATGCCAGCATCGTCCGCTTCCTGCCGATGGAGGAACTGATCGCGGCGTTCCTTCATGTCCTGTTCCCCGGGCTGGAGATCGTCGAGCACCACGCGTTCCGCATCACGCGCAACGCCGATTTCGAGGTCGAGGAGGACCGCGACGAGGACCTGCTGCAGGCCCTCGAACGGGAACTTGCGCGGCGCCGATTCGGTTCCCCGGTCCGGTTGGAAGTCTCCGACGACATGACCGAGAGCATGCTCGAGTTGCTGTTGCGCGAACTCGACGTCGCGCCGGGCGATGTCATCGAGGTGCCCGGGTTGCTCGACCTGTCCTCGCTGTGGCAGATCTACGGCCTCGATCGCCCTGCACTCAAAGACCCGCCGTTCGTGCCTGCCACCCCACCGGCGTTCGGCGAGCGCGAGACTCCCAAGAGCATCTTCTCGACGCTGCGCGACGGCGACGTGCTTGTGCACCACCCGTACGACTCCTTCTCCACCACCGTGCAGCGGTTCATCGAGCAGGCCGCGGCAGACCCCAACGTGTTGGCAATCAAGCAGACCCTGTACCGCACCTCCGGCGACTCGCCAATCGTCAACGCGCTCATCGACGCTGCGGCTGCGGGTAAGCAGGTCGTCGCGCTCGTCGAGATCAAGGCCCGGTTCGACGAGCAGGCCAACATCAAGTGGGCACGTGCGCTCGAGCGTGCGGGCGTGCACGTCGTGTACGGGCTCATCGGACTCAAGACTCACTGCAAGACGTGTCTGGTGGTGCGCAGGGAGGGCTCGCTGATCCGGCGCTACTGCCACATCGGCACCGGTAACTACAACCCCAAAACCGCGCGGCTGTATGAGGACATCGGGCTGCTGACCGCCGCGCCCGACATCGGCGCCGATCTCACCGATCTGTTCAACTCGCTGACGGGCTACTCGCGCAAGGACTCCTACCGCAACCTTCTTGTCGCGCCTCAGGGAGTCCGAAGGGGCATCATCGAGCGCATCGAACGGGAGATCGTCGCCACCCGCGACGGTGCCGAGGGGCGGATCAGGCTGAAAGCCAACGCGTTGGTGGACGAGCAGGTCATCGATGCGCTGTACCGCGCGTCGCAGGCCGGTGTGCGGGTCGAGGTGGTGGTTCGGGGTATCTGCGCGCTACGACCGCATGCCCCTGGGTATTCGGACAACATCGCCGTCCGCTCGATCCTCGGCCGGTTCCTCGAACACTCGCGGATCATTCACTTCCGCGCGATCGACGAGTTCTGGATCGGCAGCGCCGACATGATGCACCGCAATCTGGACCGGCGCGTCGAAGTGATGGCCGAAGTCAAGGATCCGCGGCTCAAGGCGCAACTGCACGACATCTTCGAATCGGCGATGGATCCCTCGACCCGGTGTTGGGAGTTGGGCGTCGACGGTAAGTGGACGGCGTCACCGCAGGAGGGCCACACGGTCCGCGACCACCAGGTCTCGTTGATGGAACGCCACCGGCAACCATGACGGACCTCCTCAACGTCAGGGACTTTCAGCGCTGTCGTCGTGGGCCGCGGGTACCCAGAATGATCTGCAGGAGTTGAGGTGCCGAAGCGGACATCCGAGACCGGCTCCGATGCGGAGACGATCCTGGCCGCCGGGGCGGTGCTGTGGCGGCCCAACGGAAATCCCGATGCGCCGGAAGTCGCGCTGATTCACCGCCCTCGGTACGACGACTGGTCGCTGCCGAAGGGCAAGGTGGACCCCGGCGAGACCGAGCCCGTGACCGCCGTCCGCGAGGTATGCGAAGAGACCGGGTACACCGCACATCTGGGTCGGCGACTCAGTTCGGTCAGCTATCCCGTCGAGGGCGGTAAGAAGAAGGTGCGTTACTGGGCGGCGCGCATGGTCCGCGGGGAGTTCCGCCCGAATGACGAGGTCGACGAGCTCAAATGGCTACCCGTCCCGGCGGCGATCAAACAGCTCGATTATCCGCACGACCGAAAGGTGCTGCGCCGCTTCGCGAAGTATCCGGCCGACACCAAGACCGTGCTGATCGTCCGCCACGCCACCGCGGGCAGCAAGTCCCGGTTCAAGGGCGACGACCGCAAACGGCCCTTGGACAAGAACGGTCGCGCGCAGGCGGAGTCACTGGTCGGGATGCTGCTCGCCTTCGGTGCCGACCGGCTGTTCGCGGCGGACCGAGTGCGCTGTGTATCGACATTGGAACCACTGGCACAAGAACTCGGGACGTCGATCCGAAGTGACGGGCTGCTGACCGAGGAGGCTTACGCGGAGAACCGCAAGGCCGCCCGGCAGCGCTTCCTCGAGATCGCCGACACCGCTGGCACCCCGGTGATCTGCACTCAGGGCAAGGTCATTCCGGACCTCATCGAATGGTGGTGCGAGCGCGACGGCGTGCGGCCCGACAAGTCGCGCAATCGCAAGGGCAGCACCTGGGTGATGTCGCTTCACAACGGTCGGTTGATTGCGGCGGACCACATGGGCAGCCCGCTGGCCGTGAAATGACGCCCACACGTTGAATGCAAATTCCGGCGGACTCCCGCTCGGAAAGATTGAGCCGTAGATGTTTTGGTGGGCATGAAACGCGAACACGCCGTGGGTCGCGCAGACCCACGGCGTGTCCGGTCGAAACTACTTGCGCCCGCGCTTGGCCGGTGCCTTCTTGGCGGCCGACTTCTTGGCTGCGGTCTTCTTGGCCGGTGCCTTCTTGGCCGCCGACTTCTTGGCCGGTGCCTTCTTCGCCGCCGACTTCTTGGCCGGTGACTTCTTGGCGGCGGTCTTCTTGGCTGCCGTCCGCTTCGTCGCGGCCTTCTTGGCCGGTGACTTCTTAGCGGCGGTCTTCTTGGCTGCCGTCCGCTTCGTCGCGGCCTTCTTGGCCGGTGACTTCTTGGCGGCACTCTTCTTGGCGGCCGACTTCTTGGCCGCCTTGCGGGCACTTCCCGCCGTTGCGCCTCTCTTCACTGCTGGTCCTTCCGCGGGGAGGCGCTGTGCGCCAGAGACAACGGCTTTGAACTGAGCGCCGGGCCGGAAGGCCGGCACGGACGTGGGCTTGACTTTCACGGTCTCGCCGGTGCGCGGATTACGCGCAACGCGGGCGGCGCGGCGCCGCTGTTCGAAAACGCCGAAGCCGGTAATGGTGACGCTGTCACCCTTGTGCACCGCACGCACGATGGTGTCGACGACATTCTCCACCGCGTCGGTGGCCGACCGACGATCCGAGCCCATTTTCTCCGTGAGTACGTCGATGAGCTCTGCTTTGTTCATGCATAACCTCCGGAAACCAGTGGTCCTCTTTGGACCGACTAGAGGACACGGTAAACCCATTCCCCATTGATTTCCAAGAGCCACGCGCAGTTTCAGGCGAAGCCAGCGAACTTTCTTGCCCCCCTTGACCTCCAAAGGGGCCCCGGAGAACCGGGTCCAGTGACGGTGATTTCGGCTTACCGAGCGCCGTTATCCGGCCGGCAGAGTCCGCGGTTTCCAGTCCGGCCTGCGCGATTCATAAGCCGCGATATCATCGCATTTGCGCAGCGTAAGACCTATATCGTCGAGTCCGGAGAGCAATCGCCAAGCCGTATAGTCGTCAATTCTGAACGGCACCATGACCGTTCCTGCGGCGATGGTTCGATCTTGAAGATTCACAGTGATTTCCAGGCCTGGCTGCTGCTCGATGAGCTTCCATAAAATTTCCACATCATCTTGCGGAATTTCGGCCGCCAGAAGCCCGGCCTTGCCCGCATTGCCCCGAAAGATGTCGGCGAAGCGGGACGAGATGACGACCCGGAAGCCGTAATCCATCAGCGCCCACACGGCATGTTCGCGTGACGAACCGGTGCCGAAATCGGGGCCGGCGACCAATACCGAACCTTTGTCGAACGGGGGGAGGTTCAATACGAACGACGGGTCGTTGCGCCAGGCGGCGAACAAGCCGTCCTCGAAACCCGTTCGTGTAACTCGCTTCAGGTAGACCGCCGGGATGATCTGATCGGTGTCGACATTCGACCGACGCAGGGGGACGCCGATGCCGGTGTGGGAATGGAAAGCCTGCACGGGATCTGCTCCTATCAGTCGGTCAGGTCTGCGGGCGAGGACAACGTGCCACGCACCGCGGTGGCCGCCGCGACCGCGGGAGACACCAGATGTGTGCGGCCGCCCTTGCCTTGCCTGCCCTCGAAATTCCGGTTGGAGGTCGACGCACAACGTTGACCTGGTGACAGCTGGTCGGGATTCATGCCCAGACACATCGAGCAGCCCGCCTGACGCCACTCCGCTCCCGCAGCGGTGAAGATGTCTCCGAGCCCTTCGGATTCGGCCTGCATCCGCACGCGCATGGACCCGGGCACGATCAACATGCGCACCCCGTCAGCGACCTTGCGTCCGCGCAGCACGTCGGCGGTCACCCGCAGATCCTCGATACGACCGTTGGTGCACGAACCGACGAAGACGGTGTCGACCGTGATGTCACGCATCGCGGTGCCGGGTCGAAGGTCCATGTAGGCCAACGCCTTTTCGGCCGCTTGGCGCTGCCCCTCGTCGAACATCAATTCCGGGTCGGGCACCGAACCGGACAGCGGCACCCCCTGGCCCGGGTTGGTGCCCCACGTGACGAACGGGCTCAGGGTCGAGGCGTCGATGTAGACCTCGGTGTCGAATTCGGCACCCTCGTCGGTGCGAAGGTTGCGCCATGCGGCGACTGCTCCGTCCCACTGTCGGCCCTGTGGGGCGTGCGGACGCCCGCGCAGAAATTCGAACGTCGTGTCGTCCGGTGCCACCATGCCGGCGCGCGCACCGGCCTCGATGCTCATGTTGCAGATTGTCATCCGGCCCTCCATCGACAGCGATTCGATGGCGCTGCCGCGGTATTCGATGACGTGACCCTGTCCTCCGCCGGTGCCGATCTTGGCGATCACCGCGAGAATGATGTCCTTGGCGCTCACTCCGTCGGGAAGTTCACCGTCGACGTTGACCGCCATGGTCCTGAACGGGCGCAAGGGAAGAGTCTGCGTCGCGAGTACGTGCTCGACTTCCGAGGTACCGATCCCCATCGCCAGCGCGCCGAACGCGCCGTGCGTGGAGGTATGGCTATCGCCACACACCACCGTCATCCCGGGCTGCGTCAATCCGAGCTGCGGTCCGATGATGTGCACGATGCCCTGCTCGGCATCACCCATCGGATGAAGCCGGATACCGAACTCTTCGCAGTTGCGCCGAAGGGTCTCCACTTGTGTGCGCGAGACGGGGTCGGCGATCGGCTTGTCGATGTCGACCGTCGGCACGTTGTGGTCCTCGGTGGCGATGGTCAGATCCGGTCTGCGTACCGGGCGCCCCGCCAACCGCAGCCCGTCGAATGCTTGCGGGCTTGTCACCTCGTGGACGAGATGGAGGTCGATGTAGATCAGATCGGGTTCGCGCGCAGCGCCCTCGCCGCCACCTTCGACGACGACGTGGTCGGCCCACACCTTTTCGGCCAACGTGCGCGGTGTGTCACCGCGGCCGCGGGCGGCACTGGAAACATCGGTGGACATCTTGACTATCTCACAATCTGGGACGTTAGTATCTCCTTGTGAGACAGGATAGCGGCATCGGCGTATTGGACAAAGCCGTGGGTGTGCTGCACGCGGTCGCCGATTCGCCCTGCGGGCTGGCTGAACTGTGCGAGCGCACGGGTTTACCGCGTGCCACAGCGCATCGTCTTGCCGCGGGCCTGGAAACCCACCGCTTGCTGGCACGCAACGGTGACGGCCGCTGGCGGCTCGGTCCCGGTCTGACCGAGTTGGCCGGACAGGTCAACGATCCGCTCGTGGCCGCAGGAGCGGTCGTGCTGCCCCGGTTGCGCGAGATCACCGGCGAGAGCGTGCAGCTCTACCGCCGCGAAGGCACCTCGCGGATCTGCGTCGCGGCGCTGGAACCGCCTGCCGGGCTGCGGGATACCGTGCCGGTCGGCAGCACGCTCCCGATGACGGCGGGCTCGGGCGCCAAGGTCCTGTTGGCGTATGCCGACGCGGCCACCCAGCAGGCCGTCCTCCCGAACGCCAAGTTCACCGATCGCACTCTGGCCGAGGTGCGCAAGCGCGGCTGGGCGCAGAGCGCCGCCGAACGCGAACCGGGTGTGGCCAGTGTCTCGGCTCCGGTGCGTGACGGACGCGGCGTGGTCATCGCCGCGGTATCGGTGTCCGGACCGATCGACCGGATGGGCCGGCGGCCGGGTGCGCGGTGGGCCGCCGATCTGTTGGCCGCTGCCGACGCCCTGACCCGGCGCCTGTGAGATGTGACGCAGTTTCGCAGACCGCGAAATCTGTACCCCCGATGGGATTCGAACCCACGCTACCGCCGTGAGAGGGCGGCGTCCTAGGCCGCTAGACGACGGGGGCTAGAACTGGTTTCCGGATCGCCAGCATATCTCAGCGAGATTTGTCGGCCTAATCACGGTGGTTGGCTGGGGTACCAGGACTCGAACCTAGAATGGCTGAACCAGAATCAGCTGTGTTGCCAATTACACCATACCCCATCGGCAGTCCGTAACCGCAGGTCACGGGCTTATTTCGGCCCCCTTGCGCGGCGGGCGGAACCCATCGCGCGCGGTATCGGACCGACGTGCAGACTACCAAAGATTTTCAACGCGCTTTTCACGCCTCGGCTTCCGCGGCGGCTCGTTCGCGGCCGGCCCGTAGCCGGTCCAAGCTGCGTTCGCGCCCCAGCAGGTCAAGCGATTCGAATAGCGGCGGGCTGACCGAAGCGCCCGTGGCGGCGACGCGGATCGGGCCGAACGCCTTGCGCGGCTTCAGTCCGAGGCCGTCGAGCAGCGCCTCCTTGAGGGCCGCCTCGATCGCCGGAGTGGTCCAGTCGCCGACGTTCTCCAGTGCGCCCAGTGCGGCGCCGAGCACCGCGACCGCCTCGGGCTTCAACTCCTTGGCCGCCGACTTCTCGTCGAGCGTGAACTCCGCGTCGTTGAGGAACCGCAACAGGTCCCACGCGTCGCCGAGCACCACGATGCGGGTCTGCACGAGCGCGGCGGCTTCGGCGAACCGGTCGTCGTCGAGGCCGGTGTCGTGACCGTGCTCGGCGAAGTACGCGCTCAGACGGGCGCTGAACTCCTCTTCGCTCAGCATCCGGATGTGTTCTGCGTTCAGCGCGTCGGCCTTCTTCTGGTCGAACCGCGCCGGATTCGAGTTGACGTCGGCGACGTCGAAGGCGGCCACCATCTCGTCGAGGCTGAAAACGTCCCGGTCCTCGGCGATTCCCCACCCCAGCAGGGCCAGATAGTTCAGCAGGCCTTCCGGGATGAAACCGCGCTCGCGATGCAGAAACAGGTTCGACTGGGGATCGCGCTTGGACAGCTTCTTGTTCCCGTCTCCCAGAACGCTTGGCAGATGCGCGAACTCGGGAATCCGGTCGGCCACGCCGATCCGCATCAGCGCCTGGTAGAGCGCGATCTGGCGCGGGGTCGACGACAGCAGGTCCTCACCGCGCAGCACGTGGCTGATCTTCATCAGCGCGTCGTCGACCGGATTCACCAACGTGTACAACGGCTCCCCGTTGCCGCGTGTCAACGCGAAATCGGGTACCGATCCGGCCGGGAACGTCGTTTCACCGCGCACGAGATCGCGCCAGCCGATGTCCTCGTCGGGCATCTTCAACCGCACTACGGCGCGCCGGCCCTGGGCGCGGAACTCCGCCTTCTGTTCCTCGCTCAGGTCGCGGTCGTAGTTGTCGTAGCCCAATTTCGGATTGCGCCCCGCGGCCAGATGACGCGCTTCGACTTCTTCAGGCGTGGAGAATGACTCGTAGGCGTCACCGGCCTGTAGGAGCCGGTCGATCACATCGCGGTAGAGATCGAGCCGCTGCGATTGGCGGTACGGCCCGTAGGGCCCACCGACTTCGGGGCCTTCGTCCCAGTCGAGTCCGAGCCAGCGCAGCGCGTCGAGTATCGCGCGGTAGCTCTCCTCGGAATCGCGTGCCGAGTCGGTGTCCTCGATGCGGAACACGAAGGTGCCGCCGGTATGGCGCGCGTACGCCCAGTTGAACAGCGCGGTGCGGATCAGGCCGACGTGCGGCGTACCCGTGGGTGACGGACAGAACCGCACCCGGACATCACTTGTCATCACTTCCCTTTGCGCACAACCGGATTCGTCAACGTTCCGATACCTTCGACGGTGATGCTCACGGTGTCGGAGTGTTGGATCGGGCCGACACCCTCCGGTGTCCCGGTCAGGATCAGATCGCCCGGCAGCAAGGTCATCACCCGGGAGATCCATTCCACGATCGCGCCGACGTCGTGGATCATCATCGACGTCCTGCTGTTCTGCTTGACGACGCCGTTGACCTCGGTGCGGATCTCCAGGTCCGCAGGATCGACGTCGGTGACGATCCACGGCCCGACGGGGCAGAACGTGTCATGCCCCTTCGCGCGGGTCCATTGGCCGTCCTTGCGCTGCTGATCGCGGGCCGAGACATCGTTGGCGATCGTGTATCCCAGGATGTTCTCCGCGGCGCGCGCGGCCGACACGTCCTTGCACGGTCTGCCGATGACCGCCGCCAACTCACCCTCGAAGTGCACGGGATCGGCGTCGGCGGGTAACTGAATCGGCACGTTCGGTCCGACGATCGCCGTGTTGGGTTTCATGAAGATGATCGGGTCGTCGAACGTGGGGGGTTCCGAGCCGTCCCCGGCGGTTGCGGCCATCTCGGCGATGTGGGCGGCGTAGTTCTTACCCACGCACACCACCTTGGTCGCAAGGATCGGGGCGAGCAGGCGCACGTCGGCCAGCGGCCACTGTCTGCCCGTGAACTGTGGATTACCGAACGGGTGCTCGGCGATCTCCCTCGCGATCGCCTGGGCGGGATCGTCGAGTGGACCCTCGACGCTGACGAAGGCGACACCATCAGGGCTGGCGATTCGGCCAAGGCGCATGGCGTTCAGCCTAGTAGTCGGCCAAGAAGCGGCGGCCGACCGCTCCCACGACAGCTTCGTCTCGGTATTTGAGATACAGATTCAGCATAGTGAGATCGCTATGCCACGATGGACC
This sequence comes from Mycobacterium sp. 852002-51152_SCH6134967, assembly GCF_001667105.1. Taxonomy (NCBI): domain Bacteria; kingdom Bacillati; phylum Actinomycetota; class Actinomycetes; order Mycobacteriales; family Mycobacteriaceae; genus Mycobacterium; species Mycobacterium sp. 852002-51152_SCH6134967. The sequence goes on from NZ_LZIK01000042.1 coordinate 106,474, forward strand.
GATGTCCGCCGAGTCGCTCAGCACCGCCCGGCGTTGGTCGTTGCTGTGTATCGCGCTGGCAGCGACGACGAGCGCCAACGTGTTCATCAACGGCGTGGCGTTTCTCATCCCGACACTGCACAGCGAGCGGGGCCTCGACCTCGCGGCGGCCGGCCTGCTTTCCGCGATGCCGGGCTTCGGGCTGGTGATCACGCTGATCGCGTGGGGTTATGTCGTCGACCGCTACGGCGAGCGCCTTGTGCTGACGGTCGGGTCTGTGCTGATATCGGCGGCCGCGTTCGCGGCCGCCTTCTCCGAATCCCTAATCGCCGTCGGCGCTTTCCTCTTTCTCGGCGGCATGGCGGCCGCGAGCAGCAATTCGGCCAGCGGGCGGTTGGTGGTCGGCTGGTTCCCGGTCGAACGACGCGGTCTGGCCATGGGGATCCGGCAGACGGCCACCCCGTTGGGCGTCGGGTTGGGCGCGCTGGTGATCCCGCGGCTGGCTGAAAGCCACGGTGTGACTGGCGCGTTACTGTTTCCCGCGGCGGTGTGCGCGGTGTCGGCGTTGGTGTGCCTGGTCGCGGTGATCGACCCGCCACGACCGCCGCGTTCCGAGGCGCCGATCGAACATCTCACGAACCCCTATCGGGGATCGTCGGTGCTGTGGCGAATTCACGCCGTCTCGGTGTTGCTCGTCGTGCCGCAGGCGGTGGTGTGGACTTTCACGCTGGTGTGGTTGATGTCGGAGCACGGCTGGTCGGCAGGCTCGGCGGGCCTCATCGTCATGGCGGCCCAATTGCTCGGCGCCGCCGGACGCATCGCGGCGGGGTACTGGTCGGACCGGTTGGGTCAACGGCTTCGTCCGATCCGTGCGATCGCCGCCGCCGCGGCGCTGTCCATGGGGGCCCTCGCGCTGTCGGACTGGCTGAGCTCTCCGGTCGCGGTGGCGGCGATGGTGGTCGCCTCGGTGATCACGGTGTCCGACAACGGTTTGGCGTTCACCGCCATCGCTGAGATCGCGGGGCCGTTCTGGAGCGGCCGCGCCCTGGGCACCCAGAACACCAGCCAACATCTGGCGTCGGCGGCCGCCGCACCGCTGTTCGGTGGGTTGATCGGGGTTGCCGGCTATCCGGCCGCATTCGCGGTGAGCGCGTTGCTCCCGCTGGCGGCGATTCCACTCGTACCCCCTGACCCCTCAGGTTCGCCGAACCCTGCGCCGGGACTGTGATTCGCTCAACGTGAGCTCCGCACAGGGCTGTTCACACCAGCGCGTCGTCAACCTCTGCCGGAACCACTCCTGCCGTTGCCCACCAACGAGCGAATAACTCGCTGGCAGCGAATTATTCGCTCAGAGCTGGGCAGTACAGGAGGCAGTCCCCGGGGCTATCTGAGAGCGTGGGGATCTGAGCGCCCGAGGGTCAGGCGGCCGCGACCGGCGATATCGGTGTCAAGCTACAGATACCCCGCGATCCGGTCGCCGACCGCGGTGGTCGAAAGCTTCTCGTCGCCGCGCGTGGCCAGATGCTGCTCGACGGCCTTGTCGACGCGCGCGGCCGCATCCGTCTCGCCGACATGGGCCAGCAGCAGTGCGACCGACATGATCGCAGCGGTCGGGTCCGCGATTCCCTGGCCCGCGATATCGGGGGCGCTGCCGTGCACAGGTTCGAACATCGACGGGTTGGTGCGGGTGGCATCGATGTTGCCGCTGGCCGCGAGGCCGATTCCGCCACACACCGCGGCGGCGAGATCGGTGACGATATCGCCGAACAAATTGTCGGTGACGATCACATCGAAACGGCCGGGATCGGTGACGAGGTGGATGGTCGCCGCGTCCACGTGCTGGTAGGCGATCTCGACGTCACTGAAGTCGGCGGCGACCTCCTGAACGGTGCGCCACCACAACGCGCCCGCGAAGGTCAGGACGTTGTTCTTGTGCACCAAGGTCAGGTGCTTGCGACGCTGCTGGGCGCGGACGAACGCGTCCGTCACGACGCGACGCACACCGAAGGCGGTGTTGACGCTGACCTCGGTGGCGATCTCGTGCGGTGTGCCGACGCGGATCGCACCGCCGGTTCCGGTGTAGGGACCCTCGGTGCCTTCCCGCACGACGACGAAGTCGATGTCGGGGTTGCCGGCCAGGGGGCTGTTCACGCCGGGGTACAGCCGGCCGGGCCGAAGGTTGATGTGGTGGTCGAGCGCGAACCGGATCCGTAGCAGCAGACCGCGTTCGAGCACGCCGCTGGGTACTGACGGGTCCCCGATCGCGCCGAGCAGGATCGCGTCGTGCCCGCGCAGTTCGTCGAGCACGGAGTCGGGCAGCACCTCACCGGTGGCGTGGTAGCGGCGCGCGCCGAGGTCGTAAGGCGTCTTGTGCACGCCGGGAAGCACCGCGTCGAGTACCTTGACGGCCTCCCCGACGACCTCCGGGCCGATCCCGTCACCGGCGATGATCGCCAGCTTCATGGCCGAAGTCACGACAGATCAACCACTTCCAGCATCATCGCGCCGACTTCTTCGGCGATGGTGGACCGGACCTCGGAGGGGACGTCACGGTCGATGCGCAGCAGGATGGTCGCGCCGGGACCTTCGGCGTCCTCGCTCAACTGGGCGGCGTGGATGTTGATGCCCGCTGATCCGAGGATGGTGCCGATCTTGCCGAGCGTGCCCGGCTGGTCGACGTAGTTGATGATCAGGTAGACGCCCTCGGCCCGCAGATCGAAGTTGCGCCCATTGATCTGGACGATCTTCTCGACCAGTTGGGTACCGGTCAGCGTGCCTGCGACATTGGCGGTCGTCCCGTCGGCGTAGACGGCCCGCACGTCCACCACGCTGCGGTGGTTGGGACTCTCGCTCGCGGTGCTGATCTCGGCCTGCACCCCCCGCTCGGCGGCGAGCGCGGGGGCGTTGACGAACGTGACGGGGTCTTCGATGATCGCCGAGAACAGCCCGCGCAACGCCGAAAGGCGAAGCACCTCAACGTCTTCGGCGGCGAGCTCACCCTTGACCTGCACCGCCAGCGACACCGGAAGCTCGTCGCACAACACTCCGACCAGCAGGCCGAGCTTGCGGACGAGGTCCAGCCACGGCGCAACCTCCTCGCCGACGACTCCCCCGCCGACGTTGACCGCGTCGGGAACGAACTCCCCGGCCAGGGCAAGCTTCACGCTGGCCGCGACGTCGGTGCCCGCCCGGTCCTGCGCCTCAGCGGTGGACGCGCCCAGATGCGGGGTCACCACCACCTGCGGCAGGTCGAACAGCGGGCTTTCGGTCGTGGGCTCGCTGGCGAACACGTCGATGCCCGCCGCGCGCACATGCCCTGAGCGCACCGCTTCGGCCAGCGCGTCTTCGTCGATCAGGCCGCCGCGGGCGGCGTTGACGATGATCACGCCGGGCTTCGTCTTGGCCAGCGCCTCCTTGCCGATCAGTCCCGCGGTCTCCGGTGTCTTCGGCAGGTGCACCGAGATGAAGTCCGCGCGCTCCAACAGGTCGTCGAGGCTCAGCAGCTCGATGCCGAGCTGTGCGGCGCGGGCCGCCGAGACATACGGGTCGTAGGCGACGACGTGGGTGCCAAACGCGGCCAGGCGCTGGGCCACCAGCTGACCGATGCGGCCAAGGCCGACGACGCCGACGGTCTTGCCGTAGATCTCGGTGCCCGAGAACGACGAGCGTTTCCACGTGCGCGCGCGCAGCGACGCATCGGCGGCCGGGATCTCGCGTGCCGCGGACAGCAGCAGGGCCATGGCGTGCTCGGCCGCGCTGTGGATATTCGAGGTCGGTGCGTTGACGACCAGCACGCCTCGGGCGGTGGCGGCGTCCACGTCGACGTTGTCTAGGCCGACTCCGGCACGGGCGACGATCTTGAGCTTGGGCGCGGCGGCAAGCACCTCGGCGTCGACGGTCGTCGCGGAGCGCACCAACAGTGCGTCGGCATCGGCCACCGCGGCCAGCAGCTTCGGCCGGTCCGGACCGTCGACCCAGCGGACTTCCACCTGGTCACCGAGGGCGGCGACCGTCGATTCGGCCAATTTGTCGGCGATCAATACAACGGGCAGACTCACGCGGTCAGCCTAATGGGCTTGAATGTTGGGGTGGTGGGTGGGAGAACCGCAGGCGTGGTGGGTGGGAGAACCGCAGGCGTGGATGTCACCGTCGTCGGCAGCGGACCCAACGGTTTGGCGGCAGCCGTCGTCTGCGCCAGGGCCGGGTTGTCGGTGCAGGTGTGCGAGGCGCAGCCGACCCTCGGAGGTGGCGCCCGCACACTTGCCGACCCGGAGTTTCCCGGCGTCTCCCACGACATCTGTTCGGCCGTCCACCCGCTCGCGCTGGCATCGCCGTTCCTGGCCGAATTCGACCTGCCCGCTCGGGGCGTGAGCCTGCGGGTACCCGAGGTCTCCTACGCCAATCCACTTCCCGGGGCGCGCGCCGCGATCGGTTACCACGACCTCGACCGGACCGTCGCGGAGCTCGAGCACGGGCACTCATGGCGCAGGTTCTTCGGCCCCATGGTCGAACGCGACGACGCCGTTCTCGATCTGCTGCTCGGCGACAAACGCTCGCTGCCGAGCAACCCGATCGCCGCGGTCCAGGTGGCGAGCCGGCTGCTCGAACAGGGCACGCCCGCGTGGGGCGCACTCAAGGGTGACGATGCGCGCGCATTGTTCAGCGGCGTTGCCGCACATGTGATTTCGCAAATGCCGTCGTTGGTGTCGGCGGGCGGGGGCCTCATGTTGGCCACGCTCGCACACACCGTCGGCTGGCCCATCCCCCTCGGCGGAAGCCAGGCAATCGTCGATGCGCTGATCTCGGACCTCCGTGCTCACGGTGGTGTGATCACGGCCGGCCAGGAGGTCACCGAACCACCCGAGGGTGTCGCACTCTTCGACACCGCACCCACCGCGCTGGCCCGCATCTACGGCGACAAGCTGCCCCGCCGCTATGCAAAAGCCTTGCAGCGATATCGATTCGGCCCCGGCGTGGCCAAGGTCGACTTCGTGCTCTCCGAGGATGTGCCGTTCACCGACGAGCGGTTACGACAGGCGCCCACGCTGCACATGGGTGGCACCCGCGACCAGATGGCTCACGCCGAACGCGAGATCGCCGCAGGGCGGCACCCCCAGTGGCCGATGGTGCTCGCCGCGCAGCCACACCTGGAGGATCCCGGCCGCATCGACGCCCAGGGCCGCCGGCCGTTGTGGAGCTACGCGCATGTCCCGAACGGATCGACCGTCGACCAGGCCGAGCGGGTCACCGACATCTTCGAGCGCTTCGCGCCCGGCTTCCGCGACATCGTGGTGGCCGTGCGATCCGTTCCCGCCGCACGCCTGGCCGACCACAACGCCAACCTGGTCGGCGGCGACATCGGCGTCGGCGGTAACACCCTTATTCATGCGCTGGCGGGTCCGACCCCTCGACTCAACCCCTGGACCACACCCATCCCCAAGGCGTACCTGTGCTCGTCGGCCACGCCGCCCGGGGGCGGGGTGCACGGCATGGCCGGTTATTTCGCCGCGCGCACGGTGCTGCGGCGCGAGTTCGGCATCAAGACGATGCCTGCGCTGTCTCCCTGAGCCCGGAACCCGGAACGTATCGATGCAAATTCGATGCGTAGGTGCGGTGAGAAGGGGTACCCCGGTTGAGTTCGACCGATTCGGGTACCTGTCATCGCATCGAGTGAAGGGGACGCTGCTTGAGCGGGATCAACGGAAACACGCAGACCCCGCTCCTGTCGGTGTCAGCCCTCACTGCTCCCCCCAGAGGGCTGATGACCACGGCATTTCCGGTATGGCGCGACGCCGTACGCAGTGAGGTGCTTCGGTCACTGGCCGATTTCGTCGAGACGCGCTGCGCCGACGACCTCAAGTCGGCCGGAGTCGATATCGCCGCCGACGTCCTGCAGGATTTCGTCGACGGCGGAAAGTGCGTCCGCTCGACTTTCGTCTACCTGGGCTGGTTGTCCAACGCCGACGACGATCCCGGTGCGCTGCGGGCGGCGGCGAGCTTCGAGTTGCTGCATGCGTTCGCCCTGCTCCAGGACGACGTGATGGACGGCTCCGCGCTGCGCCGCGGGCGACCCTCTGCTCATGTCAGGTTCGCGCAGTGGCACCGCGAGCGGGCGATGTCGGGTTCACCCGAACGTTTCGGCGAGGCCGCGGCCGTCCTTCTCGGTGATCTGTGTCTGGTGTGGGCTGCACAGATGCTGCGGGAAAGCGGCGTCGGGGAGGCTGCGCTGGCGCGTGGCTGGCACAGATACGACGCGATGCGCACCGAACTCGCCGTCGGCCAATTCGCCGACCTGGTCAACGACGCCGCCGAATTCCCCGAGTGGGAACGGGTTCTCGACGTGATGCGGCGCAAGTCCGGCAACTACACCGTGCGCAGACCGCTCGAGATCGGCGCCGACATGGCCGGATGCGCGCCCGGTGTGCTGATGTTGCTCGGCCAGTACGGCGAAGCGGTCGGTGAGGCCTTCCAGTTGCGCGACGACGTCCTCGGCATCTTCGGGTCTCCCGAGATCACCGGTAAGCCGGCAGGCAGTGACCTCTTCGAGCACAAGGCGACCAGCGTCGTGGTGGCCGCCTACGGCCTCGCCGACGCGAACCATCGCCGCGAGCTCACCCACCTGATGAGTGCCTCCGATCTGGATCACGAAGACATCCGCCGGTGGCGCGAGCTGATCGTCGCGACCGGCGCACTGGAATGGGTTGAACAGCTGATCGATTCGCGGCTCAACCGAGCGCTCGAGCTGATCGACACGAGGCAACTGGACCCGTTGATCCGCACCGCGCTGGCCGACATGGCCGCCGCCTGCACCGAACGGGCCGCGTGATGCGCACCGTCGCGGGCCGCACCGACCACGTCGTCGTGGTCGGCGCAGGACTGTCGGGACTGTCGGCGGCGCTACAGCTCGCCGGGCGCGGCCGCACCGTCACGGTCCTCGAACGCGGACGCCATCCGGGTGGGCGCGTCGGTCGCGCCGACATCGGCGGCTACCGCCTCGACACCGGGCCGACCGTGCTGACGATGCCCGACATCATCGACGACGCGTTCGCCGCCGTCGGCGAGAACACCGCGGACCGACTGGACCTGATCAACGTCGATCCCGCCTACCGCGCGTCGTTCGCCGACGGCAGCTCGCTGCACGTGCGCGCCGAAGCCGACGCGATGGCCGCCGAGATCGAGGGCTTCGCAGGCCGCGACCAGGCGGACGGCTATCTGCGCCTTCGCGATTGGCTGGCCAAGCTGTACCGCGTCGAGTTCGACGGGTTCATCGCCGCGAACTTCGACTCACCGCTGTCGCTGCTGACACCGCAGCTCGCCCGGCTGACCGCCATCGGCGGCTTCCGGCGCTGGGACAGGATGGTGCGCCGCTTCATCAGCGATGAGCGACTGCAGCGGGTGTTCACCTTTCAGGCGTTGTACGCCGGTGTGCCGCCGCACCGGGCGCTGGCGGTGTACGCCGTGATCGCCTACATGGACACGATCTCCGGCGTGTACTTCCCCCGCGGCGGTGTGCGCGCGTTGCCCGACGCGCTGGCCGCGGCCGCGACCGATGCCGGCGTCGAGTTCCGTTACGATTCGGCGGTTTCGGCGTTGGAGCGCACGGGCGACCGGGTGGTCGCGGTGCATACCGAGGGCGGTGACCGGATCACCGCCGACGCGGTGGTGCTGACCACCGAACTGCCCGACACGTACCGGCTGCTCGGTCACACGCCGCGGCGTGCGCTGCCGCTGCGGCCCGCCCCGTCGGCGGTGGTGGCCCACGTCGGCTGCCGCACCGTGGGCCCGGACGTCGGACACCACACGATCGTTTTCGGCGAGGAGTGGCGCAAGACGTTCACCGACATCATCGACGACGGGCGCGTGATGTCGAATCCGTCGCTGTTGGTGACCCGCCCCACCGCCGGGGACCCGTCGCTGGCGCCGGCAGGCCGGGACCTGCTGTACGTCCTCGCCCCCGCGCCCAATCTGGCAGTGGGACACATCGATTGGGCATCGACGCGCGACGATTACGTGCGCCAGATGATGGACGTGGTGAGCTCACGGCTCCCGCAGGTGGGGGTCGACCCCGAGGTGCTGCACGTCGTGGATCCCGCGGACTGGGCGCGTCAGGGAATGGCCGCGGGAACTCCGTTCGCGTTGGCCCACACGTTTGGCCAGACCGGCCCCTTCCGTCCCGCCAACACCGTTCGCGGCGTCACCAACGTGGTGTTGGCGGGGTCGTCGACCGTCCCGGGAGTCGGCGTGCCGACCGCGCTGCTGTCCGGGCGGCTGGCGGCCGACCGAATCACCGGCCTGCCAGTCCGGCGGGCCCGTAGCCAGGTGGTGCAAGCATGATCGGTTCCGAACTCGACGCTGCGGGCGTACACGACCCGGCACTGCGCGACGCCTATCGCCGTTGCCGCACGATCAACGCCGAACACGGCCGCACCTTCTTTCTGGCCACCCGGCTGCTGGCGCCCGAACAGCGTCCCGCCGTGCACGCGCTGTACGGCTTCGCCCGCCGCGCCGACGACATCCTCGACGACTTCGATCCCGTCATCAGCATGAATGAGCGCGCCGATCAGCTGCAGCGCCTGGCCACCCAGCTGTTCAACCGGCTCGCGCAGGGCAGCTGCGACGACGGGGATCCGTCGCTGGCCGCGGTGGTGCACTGCGCCCGGCGGTACGGCATCCCGTGGGAGCTGTTCGACGACTTCCTCGGCTCCATGCGCATGGATCTGAGCGTCACCGACTATCCCGACCGGGCCGCCCTCGATCGCTACATGTACGGCTCGGCCGAGGTGATCGGTTTACAGCTTCTTCCCGTACTCGGCACCGTCGGCCCACGCGAGGAGGCCGCGCCGTATGCGGCGGCACTGGGAAAGGCGTTCCAGCTCACCAATTTCCTGCGTGACATCGACGAGGATCTCGAGCGCGGCCGGGTCTATCTGCCGGCCGACGAACTGGCCGCACACGGGGTCGACCGGGATGTGTTGACCTGGTGCCACGAGAACCGTCGCACCGACGCGAAGGTGCGCCGGGCGCTGGTGGAACAACACGCCATCAACCGGCGCGTGTACGACTTCGCGCGGCGCGGCATCGCTCATCTGAGCCCGCGGTCTCGCCCGTGCGTGTCGGCGGCGCTGACCCTGTATTCCGAAATCCTCGACCGTATCGAGCAAATCGACTTCGCCGTGTTCAGCCAGCGCGCCACCGTGGGCACCGGTCGCCGCATCCGCGTCGGATGCGGCGGACTGGTCAAGGCGTGGAGGGCGCGTCGTCAGGAACCCAGGGCGTGACGATGGACAACTGGCATTACCTGTTGGTTCTGGCCGCCTGCCTGGTGATCACCGCGCCGTTGGAGACCTTCGGCGACGGCGTTTACCGGCAGGCGCGCCGGGCCGCGGTCGCGATTCTGCCCGTGGCCGCGGTGTTCGTGCTCTGGGATGTGATCGCCATCGTCGCCGACGTGTGGACCTACAACTCGAAGTACGTCACTGGGATCGACATCCCCGGCGTGATGCCGATCGAGGAACTGCTGTTCTTCATCGTGATCCCGCTGTGCGGATTGTTGACCTACAACGCCGTCACCACGATCCTGACGTGGTTGCAACGGACGCGGGATCGTGTGGAGCAGGCCAAATGACCGGACTCGGCTACACGGTGCCCGCCGTGCTCGGGGTGATCACCGTGTGCGCCCTGGAATTGGGCGTGCTTCGCACCGGGCTGTTCCGCAAGCCCGCGTACTGGATCTCGATGGCGATCGTGCTCGGTTTCCAGATACCGGTCGACGGTTGGCTCACCAAGCTCAGCGCGCCGATCGTCATCTACGACGAACGGCACACCAGCGGCATCCGGTTCCCGTTCGACATCCCGGTCGAGGACTTCCTTTTCGGCTGGGCGCTGGTCACCGCGGTGCTACTGCTGTGGGAACGGCAGCGGCTGCGCACACAGAGGAGGAACGCGCCGTGAAAGTCAATGCGGGCCGTGACGCCGGTGACCCCGCTGATGTCCCCGCCGCGTTCGACGAGGGGGCACCGGCCTACGACACGCTGGTCGACTCCAATCCCGGATACCATGAGCACCTTCGTATTTCGGCACAGCGGATGCGGTTGCCCGATGACGGTCGCGGTCTGCGGTTGCTGGACGCCGGCTGCGGCACCGGCGCGTCCACCGCGGCGCTGCTGTCGGTGGCGCCGCAAGCCGAGATCGTCGGCGTCGACGGCTCTGAAGGCATGCTGGCCGAGGCGCGGGCCAAACAGTGGCCCGACTCGGTGCGGTTCGTCCACAGCCGCATCGAGGACCTCGCCGCCGCCGGCGTCAGCGGTCCCTTCGACGGCATCTTCGCCGCCTACCTCATCCGCAACCTGCCCGACCCCGACGCGCAACTGCGCGAGTTCCGCACGCTGCTGCGCCCGGGAGCGACGCTGGCGGTTCACGAGTACTCCGTGCGCGACTCGCGGCTGGCGACCGCGGTGTGGAACGCCGTGTGCGCCACCATCATCATTCCGAGCGGGCGTCTCCGCAGCGGTGACGCCTCGCTGTACCGGTACCTGCGGCGCAGCGTGAACCGCTTCGACGGTGCCGCGGACTTTCGGGATCGCCTGCGCCGCAATGGCTTCACGGCCGTACACAGCGAGACGATGCCGGGTTGGCAGCGCAACATCGTGCACACGTTCCTCGCCGAGGCGCCCCGATGACCGACCCGCAACGCATCACCCACCCCGCACCGCCGCCCGACGCGGGGGTGCCTTTCGACAAACCGCACGTGGTCGTCGTCGGCGGGGGCATCGCGGGCCTGGCCGCGGCCACCGGTCTCGCCGAACGCGGTGTGAGCGTCGATGTCCTCGAACGCGAGACGTACCTCGGGGGTCGTGTCGGTGGGTGGACCGATTCGCTCGACGACGGCTCTCCGGTCGCCATGAACCGCGGCTTCCACGCCTTCTTCCGCCAGTACTACAACCTTCGAAACCTATTGCGCCGCATCGATCCAGCGTTGGGCATGCTCACCGCCGTCTCCGACTACCCCCTGGTCGACGCGCACGGTAGACGCGACACCTTCCGGGGCCTGCCGCAGACGCCACCGTGGAATGCGTTGGCTTTCGCGCTGCGCAGCCCCACCTTCCGGCTTCGCGACCTGGTGCGGCTCAACGCCCGCGCCGCAGCACCCTTGGCCGCGGTGTCGGTCCCCGAGATCTATGACCGTCTGGACCATGTCGACGCCGACACCTTCCTTCGCGACATCAACTTCCCCGAACCCGCTCGCCACCTGGCCTTCGAAGTCTTCTCGAGAAGCTTCTTCGCCGAGCCGACCAACCTCTCGGCCGCCGAACTGGCAACAATGTTCCACATCTACTTTCTGGGCTCCAGCGAGGGCCTGGTGTTCGACGTCGCAGGTGCGAACTTCGACACGGCGCTGTGGGAACCGCTGCGCGCGTACCTGCAATCGCTGGGAGTTCGCATCCACACCGGTGTGTCGGTGACCGAGGTACGCACCGGTGACCGGTTCGCGGTGCACTCCGACGGCGGCGATCCGCTCGAGGCCGACGGGGTGGTACTGGCCACCGATGTCTCCGGCGTGCAGCGCATCGTCGGTCAATCGGCATCGCTCGGCGACGACGAATGGCGGTCCCGGATCGCCGCAATGGGCACGGCCGCACCGTTCGTCGTGCAGCGACTGTGGTTGGACCGGCCCGTCGATCCGGGCCGTGCGGCATTTCTCGGGACGGGCGGCCGACCGCCGCTGGACAATGTGAGCGTGCTGGACAGGTACGAACGGGAGGCGGCGACGTGGTCGCGCCGAACCGGCGGCTCGGTGGTGGAGCTGCACGCGTACGCGGTGACCGACGGAAAAGACGACGTGCTCGAGCGGTTACCGGTGCGGATGGCCGAACTGTATCCCGAAACCGCCGATGCGAAGATCGTCGGCGAACGGGTGCTGTGCCGTCAGGACTGCCCGCGTTTCGCCCCCGGTGACTTCGAACGCCGCCCCACCGTCTCGACGCCGCAGCCCGGCCTGGCACTGGCCGGTGACGGTATACGCATCGACCTGCCGGTCGCGCTGATGGAGCGGGCCGCCACCACCGGATGGTCGGCGGCCAACCTGCTGCTCAAGCGCTTCGGCCTCACCGGCCACGACCTCCAGACGGTACCCACCCAGGGTCGCTTCGCCCCCCTGCGGCGACTGGCCGAAAGGCAGTACGCATGACCATGCTCGCCGAACTCAAGGCACGGTTGGCGAAAACCACGCCGTTCCAATTGCTTCCGCGCACCACGTGGTCCGGCCAGCAGCCGACTTACGACGATGCCAAACCGTCGCTGATCCACAGCGCGCTGCGCCGCTCACAGCGCAGGCCGAGCGGAAACTGGTATGCATTCGCGGCCAGCGACACCATCGGCAAGCGACCCGTCAGCGCCACGGTCGGCGGAGTCGAACTGGTCGCCTGGCGCGGCACCGACGGCAGACTCGCGGTCGGCCCGGCAGCCTGTCCGCACCTCGGCGCCGACCTGTCCACCGGGACCGTCGAGTGCGGCACGTTGATCTGCCCGTGGCACGGACTGCGCTTCGACGGCGGCCGAACGTGGAGCTGGCGGCCCTATCCCGCCCACGACGACGGTGTACTCGCATGGGTGCGGCTGGACGCAGTCGGCGGCGAAACCCCTACGGAGACACCGATACTGCCGAGGCGACCCAACGGCCCGCGGCTGTCGGCGGTGACGCGACTGGTCGGCATCTGCGAACCCAGCGACGTGATCGCCAACCGGCTCGACCCGTGGCATGGGGCGTGGTTTCACCCGTATTCGTTCACGCGGCTGGACGTACTGTCGGCGCCGGCGGCCGACGACGATCTCCCCGAGGACGCCGACCGCTTCCTCGTCGCGGTCACCTTCCGCATCGGTCGGCTCGGTGTCCCGGTGATCGCGGAGTTCACCACACCGGAGCCGCGCACCATCACCATGCGCATCATCGACGGCGAAGGCGCGGGCAGCGTGGTCGAGACGCACGCGACCCCGCTTGGTCCCGACCGCGACGGCGCGCCCCGCACCGCCGTCATCGAGGCGGTCATCGCCCATTCCAACCGTCCGGGATTCGCACACGCGCTTTGGGGCGCGCCGATGATCACCCCGTTCATGCGATATGCGGCCACCCGCTTGTGGCGGGACGATCTGGCTTACGCCGAACGGCTTTACCGGCAACGATCGCGCGCTTGAGCCCGTTTTGCGTCGGGTCGCCCGGGTATACCGCCGAGATGAGCAAGGACATCCGCAAGGGCGACAAGGTGCAGTGGAAGAGTCACGGCACCACCGTAACCGGGACGGTCGAAGAGAAGATCACCTCGGACACCGAGGCCGCGGGTCGCACGGTGCGCGCCGACACCGATAACCCGCAGTACCGGGTGCGCAGCGACAAGAGCGGCCGCGACGCGGTGCACAAGCCGGAATCGCTGAAGAAGAAGTAGCCACCTGGCTCAGCGCCGAACGGCGACATCGAGGACTCGGCGTGGCGCTACTCGCTGATGAACTGGGGCCACGACCCCTTCAAGTGAGGCTCGTCGAGCAGAGGTATCTGCTCCATGGCCCACGGGCTGATCGACCAGGGCAACCCGACCGCCGAGCGCAACTGATCCCAGGAAACCCACATCCACTCCATGACCTCACCCGGATCGGGCCGCAACCGCCCGTCACAGCGGGCGACGAACACCGGACAGATCTCGTTCTCGACCGTGCCGTCGGCGGCGACCGCGCGGTACCGGAAGTCGGGCAGCACACACACCGGGGATTGGATCGATATGCCCAACTCCTGGCGGGCGCGGCGGCGCACCGCATCCTCGACCTGCTCCCCCGGTGCCGGGTGCCCGCAGAACGAGTTGGACCACACCCCCGGCCAGGTCGTCTTGTTCAGCGCGCGACGGGTCAACAGCACCCGACCGTCGGCATCGAACAGATAGCACGAAAAACCGAGGTGAAGCGGGGTCGCCGCGTGGTGGACACTCGTTTTGGCGGCGCTGCCGATCTGCCGCCCCTCTTCGTCGAGAAGGACGACGCACTCACCGGTCGTGGCCATGGTCGTCGGCGTGCTCACTGCAGACACCTCACGTGTGTACCCAAATCCGCCGGGCTAACCGACGCATAGACGATGCAACCCGGTCATGAGGCGCCCACACACCAATCGACGGCCTCACGCAGGCTGTGCACGCGCGCGGCCGGGCCGACGCCGGCGGCCGCGTCCCACCCGGTGCCGCCGAGCGCGACGTCGGTTTCCGCGCTGGCCGCTGCGACCATATCCATGTCGGCAGTATCGGAGGTGTGTGACCACAGCACCACCCGGGCGGAAGGCGTCACCCTGCCGATCGCCTCGGTCAAGGCCGCGACCGGAACGTCGGCGCCGAGCATCAGCGCACCGCGCCGACGTTCGGAGAGGGCGGCGCGAAGCGCTTCGAGCGGCAGGACATGCGCTTCGCGCGCGGTGCAGGCCAGGATGACCGCTGTCGAGGCGTCGATGCGCATGAGCGGTGCTGCGTGCAGTGAGCGCGACACCGCCCACGACAGCGCGTGTTCGACGTCGACGCAGCCGCCGTCCTCGTCCTGCTGGGTGACGATGGCCGCGAACGCCGGCCGCACCATCAGGTCCCATGTGTCGACAACCCCGAAGTGACGCAGGTGGGTGTCCAGGAGTCGACCCAACGCGGCGAGGTCCAGTTCGAATGCGGCCGACAGCAGCGCCTCGACATCGCCGCGTCGCGGCGCGACGGACCCGGACGCGAGGCGGGCGGCGCTGCGGGCGCTGGTGCCCTGCCCGATGAGCTGGTGCATGTGCTGCACGACGGCGATGTCGTTGTCGCTGTAGAGCCGGTGTCGTCCGGGGCGGTGCTGCGATGGCCCGACCCCGTAGCGCTGGCTCCAGCTGCGCAGGGTCGCAGTCGGCACGCCGACGCGCTCGGCCACCACGCGGACGGTGTACCGCGGTGTGTCAGCGTCATTCATGGGGCCTGCTCACTGGGGTTTCGGCCTAGCGAGGGTTCACCGATCGCGCGCCGGGCAAACCATCAATGCGAAAGCGATGCATCAGTTCGTTATGTGGACATGGCTGCGGCTCGAAGCGGGTACTTGTAGCCCCATGACCGATCAGCAGAAGGACGAACAGCACAGCCGCCCCGAGGGACTCGACGACGCGACCGTCGAGGCGGTCGGCGGGGTCTCGGAGGCATTGGAGTGGGTGGAACGCGCACGCGGACATCTGTATTCGTTCCACCAGCTGATGGGTCGCGCAGACCTTCTGCTGGGCGAGGCTTGTGACAAGTTGCGCGACGCCGGCCACGACGGTGTCGCCGAACGTCTGGAGTCCGAACTCGTCGGCCGCAACGTGCTGTACGGCCGTTGGACGTTCCAGATCGTCGAGGACTTCGACGACAGCTACTGGTCGGTGTTCCGCGACCACGAACGCCAAGTGCGCGACGAGCTGCAGCAGGGCCGCAGGCACGTGTTCGAGTCCGAAATGAAGGAGCGGCGCCGCACCCAGGGTCGCCCCGGGCACGAGCACCGCCCCGACGAGTAGTGATTTCGGTGTCGTCGGTGCCGCTGAGCGCAACCAACTACACCGAAATCGCCGAAGTTAAGCCGTTTCGGTGATGGGCCGGTCCACCCAGCTCATCAGGTCGCGCAGCTTCTTGCCGGTCACCTCGATCGGATGCTCCGCGTTCTTCTTGCGCAGGCCCTCGAGCTCCTTGTTGCCGCCCTCGACGTTGGCGACGAGCTTCTTGACGAAGGTGCCGTCCTGAATCTCTTTGAGAATGGTGCGCATCCGCTCCTTGGTGTCGGCGTCGATCACCCGCGGCCCGGAGAGGTAGCCGCCGAACTCCGCGGTGTCGGACACCGAGTAGTTCATCCGCGCGATGCCGCCCTCGTACATCAGGTCGACGATCAGCTTGAGCTCGTGCAGCACCTCGAAGTACGCCAGCTCCGGCGCATAACCGGCCTCGACCATCACGTCGAACCCGGTCTTGACGAGTTCCTCTGTGCCGCCGCACAACACGGCCTGCTCACCGAACAGGTCGGTCTCGGTCTCGTCCTTGAACGTGGTCTTGATGACGCCTGCGCGGGTGCCGCCGATGCCCTTGGCGTACGACAGCGCAAGCGCCTGGCCCTCGCCCTTGGGGTCCTGATCGATCGCGATCAGACACGGCACGCCCTTGCCGTCGACGAACTGCCTGCGCACCAGATGTCCCGGACCCTTCGGGGCGACCATGCCGATCGTGACGTTGGCCGGCGGCTTGATCAGGTCGAAGTGAATGTTGAGGCCGTGCCCGAAGAACAGCGCATTGCCGTCCTCGAGGTTGGGTTCGATGTCGTTCGAAAAGATCTCGGCCTGTGCGGTGTCGGGCGCCAGCAACATGATGACGTCGGCCCACTTGGCGACCTCGGCGGGCGTGTCGACCTCGAGCCCCTGCTCAGCGACCTTCTCGCGCGACTTCGAGCCCTCTTTGAGGCCGACCTTCACCTCGACGCCGGAGTCGCGCAGGCTCAGCGAGTGCGCGTGACCCTGGCTGCCGTAGCCGATGACGCCGACCTTGCGTCCCTGGATGATCGACAGGTCCGCGTCGTCGTCATAGAACATCTCTACTGCCACTGAATTTCCTTATCTACTCACTTGGTTTGGCGATTTGGGTTACTTGGTGGTCCCGATGCTGCGCGGGCCGCGCGACAGCGACACCACACCGGACTGCACGATCTCGCGGATTCCGAAGGGCTCCAACACCCGCAGCAGCGCCTCGAGCTTCTCGGGTGTACCGGTCGCCTCGACCGTCAGCGACTCGGTCGACACGTCGACGACCTTGGCGCGAAACAGGTTCACCGCCTCGATGACCTGACCGCGGGTCGACGCGTCGGTGCGCACCTTGATCAGCGCGAGCTCACGCGAAACCGAGTTCTCTTCCTCCTGCTCGACGATCTTGATCACATTCACCAGCTTGTTGAGCTGTTTGGTGATCTGCTCCAGCGGCGCTTCGTCCACGCTGACCACGATCGTCATCCGCGACATGTTCTTCTGCTCGGTCGCACCGACCGCCAGGGACTGGATGTTGAAGCCGCGCCGGGAGAACAGCGACGCGACGCGCGCCAGGACACCCGGTTTGTCCTCGACCAGAACCGACAACGTCTGCGTAGCGTTGGTACCCATCAGGCGTGGCCTTCTTCCGGATCGTCGAACAGCGGGCGGATGCCGCGCGCGGCCTGGATCTCGTCGTTGCTCGTGCCCGCCGCGACCATGGGCCACACCTGGGCGTCTGCGCCGACGATGAAGTCGATCACCACGGGACGGTCGTTGATCTCGCGGGCCTGCCGAATCACGTCCTCGACGTCTTCGGCTCGCTCGCAACGCAATCCGACGCATCCGAGCGCCTCGGCCAGCTTGACGAAGTCGGGGATGCGACGCGAGTGCGTGGCCAGATCCGTTTGGCTGTACCGCTCTTCGTAGAACAGCGTCTGCCACTGGCGCACCATGCCGAGGTTGCCGTTGTTGATCAGCGCCACCTTGATCGGCGCACCCTCAACGGCACAGGTGGCCAGCTCCTGGTTGGTCATCTGGAAGCAGCCGTCGCCGTCGATGGCCCACACCTCGGCCTCCGGGCGGCCGAACTTGGCCCCCATCGCCGCGGGCACGGCGTAGCCCATGGTGCCCAGGCCGCCGGAGTTCAGCCATGTCTTCGGCTTCTCGTAGGAAATGAACTGCGCGGCCCACATCTGGTGCTGGCCGACGCCTGCGACGTACACGGCGTCGGGACCGGCCATCTTGCCCAGCGTCTCGATGACGTACTCCGGTGAGAGGCTGCCGTCGCTCTGCGGCCCGTAGCTCAGCGGGTAGGTCGCCTGCACACCTCCCAGGTACTCCGTCCAGTTGTCGATCGTGATCGCGTCGGCGGTGCCGTCCCGACGCAGGGCCACGACCAGATCGGCGATGACGGCCTTGATGTCACCGACGATCGGCACGTCGGCGTGGCGGTTCTTGCCGATCTCGGCGGGGTCGATGTCGGCGTGGATGACCTTGGCCTCCGGCGCGAAGGAATCCAGCCGCCCGGTCACCCGGTCGTCGAACCGGGTGCCCAGCGCGATCAGCAGGTCGCTGCGCTGCAGGGCGGCCACCGCGGACACCGTGCCGTGCATTCCGGGCATGCCCATGTTCTGCGGATGGCTGTCGGGGAACGCACCGCGCGCCATCAGCGTTGTCACGACCGGAATTCCGGTCAGCTCGGCCAGCTCCAGCAGTTCCTCAGTGGCCTCTCCGCGGATCACCCCGCCGCCGACGTAGAGCACCGGCTTGCGTGCGGCGGCGATCAGTTTGGCGGCCTCGCGGATCTGACGGTTGTGCGGTTTGGTGTTCGGCTTGTAGCCCGGCAGGTCGATGCGCGGCGGCCAGCTGAAGGTGCACTGCCCCTGCAGAACGTCCTTGGGGATGTCGACCAGCACCGGCCCGGGGCGGCCCGAGGCCGCGATGTGGAACGCCTCGGCGATCGCCTGCGGGATCTCGTCGCCGCTGCGCACCAGGAAGTTGTGCTTGGTGATCGGCATCGTGATGCCGGAGATGTCGGCCTCCTGGAACGCATCGGTGCCGATCAGGCCGCGCCCCACCTGACCGGTGATCGCCACCACCGGAATCGAGTCCATGTGCGCGTCGGCCAACGGCGTCACCAGGTTGGTCGCACCGGGCCCCGACGTGGCCATCATCACGCCGACCTTGCCGGTCGCGTGGGCGTAACCACTGGCGGCATGCCCGGCGCCCTGCTCGTGACGGACCAGGACGTGGCGCAACTTCTTGGAGTCGAACAGCGGGTCGTACACCGGCAGCACCGCCCCGCCGGGGATCCCGAAGATGGTGTCGACGTCGAGTTCCTCCAGCGACCGGATGACTGCCTGTGCGCCGGTCATCTGTTGCGGCTCAGCGCGTTTGGCCGGTGCGGGCGCAGATTTGGCCGTCGGGTGGGTGGCATGTCCGTCGTCGGGCACGGTTGCCGCCACCTGCTCCAGCGGTCGGGTTGTTGGTGCGCTCACGGTGTTCGTTCTCCTAAATCCCTCTTCGGATCCGTCTCTAGGGTCTCAAATTCGGTGGTCGGGCAAGAAAAAACCCCCGTCAGCTGGGTTGCTGTACGAGGGTCGCGCGCTGATGCCGGAGTTATGCCCGAGTAAGGGCGAGCGCGGCATCAACGCGCTTCCCGATTACTACGAGCAACCCCTGGGCCTGCATAACCGTCGACGGTAGCCTCTGCACTGGTCACAGGTCAAATCGCGGCACGGTGCGAAGATGGCGGGGTGAGTTCGAACGCCGCTCCCGCTCCCGTCGTCATCCGGATCTCTCCCATGGCGCATTTCGCCGTCGCCTTTCTGGCGTTCAGCATGCTTTCGCTGGTTCTGGCGGGCCTCACCTGGGTGGCGGCCCTGTTGATCATTCCGATCGTGTTGTCGGTGTTCGTCGCGCGCTACCGCACCGTCGCCGACCACGATCAGGTGACCGCGCGCACGCTGTTGGGCAGCGAGACCGTCGGCTGGGGCGACATCGACGGCCTGCGCTTCGGCAAGGGGTCATCGGCTTACGCCCATTTGAAGGACGGCAGAGACCTGCGGTTGCCCGCGGTGACGTTCGCGACGTTGCCGCTGTTGGCCGAGGCCAGCGAGGGGCGTGTGCCCAATCCGTACGCGAAGGATTAGGCGAACGGGTTGCCGCCGTTGAGCAGCACCCAGATCGCCACACCGGCGCCCGCGCCGAGCACCAGCGCGCCGAGCGATCCGAGGAAGGGCCGGCGTGCCCAACCGCGTCCGGCGTCGAATCCGTACCGGCCGGGGCCCGTCAACACCAGCGCGGCCACCGCGCAGGTCAGAAACACGTTGTACTCGTGCCCGTCGGTGAGGAAGTCCGACAGGCGCGCCTCCTCGTGGGCGACCATCGCCTCGGCCAGTACGCCGGTCACCAGATACGCCAGCGCGCCGGCGGCGGCCACCGGGGTGAAGAGACCCAGGATGAGCAGCACGCCCGCGGCGATCTGCCCGAACGCGCCGACGTAGGCCAGGATGTCGGCGTAGCGGAAGCCCATATCGGACAGCTGGGCTTCCCATCCGCCCAGCCCGGGCCCGCCCCACAGCCCGAACGCCTTCTGCAGGCCGTGGCCGATGAACAGGGCACCGACTGCGAGGCGCAACAGTAGAAGGCCGAGGTCGAGCGTGCCGCGGCGCTCCGGTGCGGCGCGGAACGGATCGGGGCCGATCTCCGCCGGATCGGCCGAGTAGTCGAGTGCGTGCCTGCCGCCGGGCTGCACGTACGGCAGCGGCTCGGGATCGTTGAGCAGTCCGAAACCGGTGGAGACCGGCGCGCCGCTGTTCGAGTCGTAGTGCGGGATCGCGGTGGTCTCGAAGTCGCCGGCGTAGTTGGCCGACGGGAGGTCGTCTTCGGGGTCGACCAGGCTCGCCGACGCGGGCCGCCCGGCCGCGTCGTCGGGCCGCTGCCAGGCGCGTGGGTCATTGGAATGACTGGTCACCATGCCAGCGTAAGTGCTTGTCACCCGGTAGCCGGGTATTGGCGCGGTGCTTTCGGGGCCTTAATTCGCCGACGGTTCGGGGCGCGGCCCAGCGGGTGCGCGTGGCGAACACATCCGAATGATCCGTAACCTGGCTCGCATGAAACTGCGCCGGCCGATGCGGGGTGCGCTCGCCGTGGCGTGCGCGGCGTTGCTCGTCGGGTCCGGCTGTGCGCGATTCGACGATCTGCAGTCGCAACCGTTCACCACTGAGCCCCAGCTGGAACCCGGTCCGACGTCGTCACCGCCGCCACCGCCGCCGCTGCCCCCGACGCCGTTTCCGAAGGAGTGCCCGGCGCCCGGCGTCATGCAGGGTTGTCTGGAAAGCACCAGCGGCCTGATCATGCTGCCCGACAGCCAGTCGGCCCTGGTCGCCGAGCGCACGACCGGCGTGGTCAAAGAGGTCTCGGTGCGGGCCGAGCCCAAGGTCAAGACGACGCTGCCGGTCGACGGCTCGGGTGATGGCGGGCTGTTGGACATCGTGCTGTCGCCGACCTATCAACAGGACCGGCTGATGTACGCCTACGTCAGCACCCCCACCGACAACCGCGTCATCCGCATCGCCGACGGCGACATCCCCAAGCCGATCCTGACCGGCATCCCGAAGGGCGCCACCGGCAACACCGGCGCGTTGATCTTCACCAGCCCGACGACGCTGCTCGTGCAGACCGGCGACGCGGGCAATGCCGCCGATGCCGCGAACCCTGGGTCGCTGGCCGGAAAGGTGTTGCGGATCGAGCAGCCCACCACGGTCGATCAGGCCCCGACGACGACCGCCCTGTCGGGTCTGGGCGCCGCGGGCGGCATGTGCCTGGACCACTCGGACGGGTCGCTGTACATCACCGACCGCGCCGCATCCGGTGACAGGTTGCAGCGCATCACCAAGGACTCGAAGACGTCCACGGTGTGGACCTGGCCCGACCGGCCCGGTGTGGCGGGCTGCGCCGCTCTCGACGGGTCGGTTCTGGTCAATCTGGTCAACACCAAGCAGACGGTCGCCGTGCGGCTCGCTCCCGAAACCGGTGCGGTGACCGGCGATCCCGAGGTGGTGCGCCAGGACCAGCACGGCCACGCCTGGGCATTGGCCATGTCGCCCGACGGCAACATCTGGGGCGGCACGATCAACAAGACGGCGGGCGATGCCCAAAAACTCGACGACGTGGTCTTCCCACTGTTCCCGCAGGGCGGCGGCTTCCCGCGTAACCCGGCGGACAACACCTGATCGACTGCGCGGCAAGGACCTTCAGCTCTCGACGATGCGCAGGCCGATGATGCCCACGACGATCACGGCGAGAAACGCCACGCGCGCCGCGCTGGCCGGCTCACCGAGCAGGAACACTCCCGCGACCGCGACACCGACGGCGCCGATGCCCACCCAGACCGCATAGCCGGTGCCTGCGGGCAACTGACGAAGTGCCAGGGTCAGCAGGACGAAGCTGAGCAACGCGGCGCCGACGCCGAGCACGCTGGGGCCCAGCCTGCTGAACCCCTCGGACTGCTTGAGCGCGATCGCCCAGACGATCTCGAGCAGCCCCGCGACAACCAGGATCAGCCACGCCATCGCGGGTCACGCATTCGTTCCACCGTCGACGGTGAGAACCGCGCCGGTGATGTTCGATGCACCCGGACCCGCAAGGAACGCAACGGAATCGGCGATGTCTTCGGCGGCGGCGTAGCGGCCGAGAGCGCTGAGCGCGCGCTGCTCGTCGGCGCCGGCCGCGTCGGCGGGGTTCATGTCGGTGTCGGTCGAGCCGGGCTGCACAAGGTTGACGGTGATGTCGCGTGCCCCGAGGTCGCGCGCAAGGCCTTTGGTGAACCCGATGAGCGCGGCCTTGCTCATCGAGTAGAGCGTGACCCCTGCAGAGGGCACCCGCTCGGCCAGATTGCTTCCTATGCTGATGATCCGGCCGCCGCCGGGCATGTGCCGCACCGCAGCCTGACTGGCCAGGTACACCGCACGGGCGTGGATGGCGAGTGTGCGGTCGATCTCCTCGACCGATACCGCCTCGATCGGACCATAGGGAAAGACGCCCGCGTTGTTGACCAGGATGTCGAGCTTGCCGAACTGCGCATTGGCCTGCTCCACGGCCGCTGGCACGTCGTCGGCGGAGGCGCTGTCCGCACGAATCGCCAGGCCGCGCCTGCCGCGCGCAGCGATCCCGTCAACGACCTCGTCGGCGCGCTCCTTAGACCGCGCGTAGGTGATGGCGACGTCCGCGCCGCGTTCGGCGAGGCGGGCCGCGATGGCTGCCCCGATCCCCCTGCTGCCGCCCGTGACCAGCGCCGACTTCCCTTCCAATTCCGACATCTCGACCTCCTTTATGTATCGTTCGATACATAATTATCCGGCCTGCGTATACTTGTCAACGATTTCTTTGCCGTTCGATACAGAAGGGGGTGCGGGGGCATGGTGTCACGCGGCCGACCACGCACCTTCGATCGCACCGAAGCCCTGGAACGCGCCATGGAGGTGTTCTGGCAGCACGGTTACGAGGGCACGTCGATGAGCGACCTGACCGCGGCGATGGGCATCAATTCGCCGAGCCTGTATGCGGCGTTCGGGTCCAAGGAGGAGCTGTTCCGCGAGGCGGTCGCTCGCTACGACCAGACGCTGGGCGCCACCGCGGCAGCCGAGTTGCGCGATCGGCCCACCGCACGTGAGGCCATCGCCGCGGTGCTGCGCCACCACGCCGAGGTGTTCTGCGATCCGGACAAACCCCGCGGCTGCATGATCGTGCTCGCCGCCACCACCTGCACCGAACGCACTCGTTCAGTGCACGAACACCTCGCCGAGTGGCGCGTCGCCACCGAGGACGCCTTCCGCACCCGGGTCGACCGGGGGATCGCCGACGGCGACGTCCCGGCCGGAGCCGACGCCGCGACCATCGCCGCGTTCTACAACACCGTGAACCATGGGATGGCGATACAAGCCCGCGACGGCGCGGACCGAGAGAAGTTGTCGGCGATCGCCGAAGCGGCCATCGCAGCTTGGGAGGGCCTGACCGGGTCCTGACACGGCCGGCCATGCGCCAGAATGCAGCCAGGGCTGTGAACCGTCGCGTCGCGCACGACCCTGTGTGCAGTTTCGACGCTAGCTACAAGCCTCCAGGACCAGCTCGCGCACCCGTGCCGCGTCGGCCTGTCCCTTGGTGGCCTTCATGACGGCGCCGACGATCGCGCCCGCGGCCTGCACCTTGCCGCCCCGAATCTTCTCGACGATGCCGGGATTGGCCGCCAGCGCCTCGTCGACGGCGGCCTGCAACGCCGAATCGTCGCGCACGACCTCCAGCCCACGACCCTTCATCACCTGCTCGGGCTCGCCCTCGCCGGCCAGAACGCCCTCGACGACCTGCCGGGCGAGCTTGTTGGACAGCTTGCCGCCGTCGACGAGCTTGACGACGGCGGCCACCTGCGCGGGGGTGATCGGGAGCGCGTCGAGTTCCACACCAGCTTCGTTGGCCTTCTGCACCAGGAAGTTTCCCCACCACGCCCGGGCCGCGTCGCTCGATGCGCCCTGTTCGACGGTGGCGGCGATCAGGTCGAGCGCACCGATGTTGACGAGGTCGCGCATCACCTCGTCGGAAATTCCCCAATCGTCCTGAATCCGCTTGCGGGACAGCCACGGAAGCTCGGGGATCGTCGCCCGCAACCGCTCGATCCACTCCGCATCGGGTGCCACCGGCTCGAGGTCGGGCTCGGGGAAATACCGGTAATCCTCGGCGGTTTCCTTGCTGCGTCCCGGTGAGGTGTACCCGTCTTCGTGAAAGTGCCTGGTCTCCTGGGTGATTCGACCGCCCGACTCGAGAACCGCTGCCTGGCGGCGCATCTCGTAGCGGACCGCGACCTCGACGCTCTTGAGCGAGTTGACGTTCTTGGTTTCGGTGCGGGTGCCGAACTCCTTCTGCCCTATCGGTTTGAGCGAGACGTTGGAGTCACAGCGCATCGATCCCTGGTCCATGCGGACATCGGAGACGCCGAGGCCGCGCAGCAGATCCCGCAGCGCCGTCACGTAGGCACGGGCGATCTCGGGGGCGCGCTCGCCGGCGCCTTCGATGGGCTTCGTGACGATCTCGATCAGCGGCACACCGGAACGGTTGTAGTCGATCAGCGATGTCGTGGCGCCCTCGATGCGGCCCGTCTCGCTGCCGAGGTGGGTCAGCTTGCCGGTGTCCTCCTCCATATGGGCGCGCTCGATGTCGACCCGCCAGGTCGAACCGTCGTCGAGCGGCACGTCGAGGTAACCGTTGATCGCGATCGGCTCGTCGTACTGGCTGATCTGGTAGTTCTTCGGCATGTCCGGATAGAAATAGTTCTTGCGGGCGAACCGGCACCACGGCACGATCTCGCAGTTCAGCGCGAGCCCGATCCGGATCGCGGACTCGACGGCCTTCTCGTTGAGCACGGGCAGCGACCCGGGCAGTCCCAGGCAGACGGGGCACACCTGAGTGTTGGGTTCAGCGCCGAACTTGTTGGCGCAACCGCAGAACATCTTGGTGGCGGTGGACAGTTCGACGTGGACTTCCAATCCGAGCACGGGCTCGTAGCGCGCGACGACGTCGTCGTAGTCCAGCAGGTCGGCGGTCGCAGCAGTCATGACGCCGATCTTAGTAAGCGGGCTCAGCCGAAGAACTCCGCGGCGTCGTCGTACCGGCTCTGCGGGACGAGCTTCAGCTGGCGGGTGGCGTCGGCGAGCGAGACGCGGCCGATCTCCTGGCCGCGAAGCGACACCATCATCCCGTACTCGCCCGCGTGTGCGGCATCGGCGGCGTTGACACCGAAGCGGGTGGCCAGCACGCGGTCAAAGGGCGTCGGCGTGCCGCCGCGCTGCACGTGGCCCAGAACCGTCACCCGCACCTCTTTGTTGATTCGCTTCTCCACCTCGAAGGCGAGCTGCTGTGCGACGCCGGTGAAACGCTCGTGGCCGAACTCGTCGAGTCCGCCCTGCCGCAGTTGCATCGACCCCTCGGCCGGCTTCGCGCCTTCTGCCACCACGCAGATGAAGTGCGAATCACCGCGCACGAAGCGCTGTTTGATCAGTCGGCAAACCTCTTCGACGTCGAAGGGCTGTTCGGGGATCAGCGTCATGTGCGCACCGGACGCCAACCCCGAATTCAACGCGATCCAGCCCGCGTGGCGGCCCATCACCTCGACGAGCATCACGCGCTGGTGTGACTCCGCAGTGCTGTGCAAGCGGTCGATGGCCTCGCTGGCCACCCCGAGCGCGGTGTCATGTCCGAACGTGACATCGGTGCAGTCGATGTCGTTGTCGATGGTCTTCGGCACGCCGACGACGGGAACGTTCTCCTCGGAGAGCCAGTGCGCGGCGGTGAGCGTGCCCTCGCCGCCGATCGGGATCAGAACGTCGATGCCGTTGTCGTCGAGCGTCTGCTTGATCTGGTCGAGCCCGGCGCGCAGTTTCTCCGGATGCACGCGGGCGGTGCCGAGCATCGTGCCGCCCTTGGCCAGCAACCGGTCGTTGCGGTCGTCGTTGGCCAGTTGGATGCGACGGTTCTCCAGCAGACCGCGCCAGCCGTCCTGGAATCCGACGACCGACGAGCCGTAGCGCACGTCGCACGTGCGCACCACGGCCCGAATGACCGCATTCAGTCCGGGACAGTCACCGCCACCGGTCAGCACTCCGATCCGCATGGCTACATCCTCCCCGAGATCCTCCCCGAGCGCGCGAATGTTTGCGCCCTCTGTCGGCGTTTGCGTCCAACAAACGTGCGCTGGCGGCGCCTAAACCGCCGTCGACAGCGGACCGCGCGCCGCCTCGTAGGCCGCACCAACGCGGTACAACCGGTCGTCGGCCAGCGCGGG
Source organism: Mycobacterium sp. 852002-51152_SCH6134967 (assembly GCF_001667105.1). Classification (NCBI taxonomy): domain Bacteria; kingdom Bacillati; phylum Actinomycetota; class Actinomycetes; order Mycobacteriales; family Mycobacteriaceae; genus Mycobacterium; species Mycobacterium sp. 852002-51152_SCH6134967. Next base: position 132,813 of record NZ_LZIK01000042.1, read on the forward strand.
CGCCATGATCTGCAGTCCGACGGGCAGCTTGTCGTCGGGTGACAGCGCCGAAGGCACCGACATTCCGCAGTGGCCCGCCAGGTTCAACGGCAGCGTGCACAGGTCGAACAGGTACATCGCCAGCGGGTCGTCGACCTTCTCCCCCAACGGGAATGCCGTGGTCGGCGTCGTCGGCGAGATCAGCACGTCGACCTTCTCGTAGGCCTCGTCGAGATCGCGCGCGATCAGCGTGCGCACCTTCTGCGCCTGGTTGTAATACGCGTCGTAGTACCCCGCCGACAGCGCATAGGTACCAATCATGATGCGGCGCTTGACTTCCGGGCCGAAGCCGGCGGCGCGGGTCAACGCCATGACTTCCTCGGCGCTGTGCGTGCCGTCGTCACCGACGCGCATCCCGAAGCGCATCGCGTCGAAGCGCGCGAGGTTGCTCGAGACCTCCGACGGAAGGATCAGGTAGTAGGCCGGTAGCGAGTAGTCGAAGTGCGGGCAGTCCACCTCGCTGACCTCGGCGCCCAGCGCGGTCAGCTGTTCGACGGCGGCGTTGAACGACTCCAGTACACCGGGCTGGTAGCCGTCGCCGCGCAACTGCTTGACCACACCGATCCGCACGCCCGCCAGGTCACCCGCCGCCCCCGCCCGTGCGGCGCCGACGACGTCGGGCACCGTCGCGTGGACCGAGGTGGAGTCCTTCGCGTCGTGCCCGGCGATCACCTGGTGCAGCAGTGCGGTGTCGAGGACGGTGCGCGCGCACGGGCCGCCCTGGTCGAGCGAGGACGCGCACGCGACGAGCCCGTAGCGGGAGACGGTTCCGTAGGTCGGTTTCACGCCGACCGTGGCGGTCAGCGCGGCCGGCTGGCGGATCGAGCCGCCGGTGTCGGTACCGATGGCCAACGGCGCTTGAAACGCCGCCAGCGCCGCGGCGCTCCCGCCGCCGGAGCCTCCAGGGACGCGCTCGACGTCCCATGGGTTGCGCGTCGGCCCGTACGCGGAGTTCTCTGTGGACGAACCCATCGCGAACTCGTCCATGTTGGTCTTGCCGAGGATGGGCAGGCCGGCCGCGCGTAGCCGCATGGTGACGGTCGCGTCATAGGGCGACGTCCAGCCCTCGAGGATCTTCGATCCGCAGGTCGTCGGCATGTCGGTGGTGGTGAACACGTCCTTGAGCGCCACCGGCACCCCGGCCAGCGGCGAGGGCAGATCTTCTCCGGCCGCGACGGCCGCATCGACGCGCGCCGCAGCCTCCAGCGCCCGCTCCTCCGCGACGTGCAGGAACGCGTGGTAGCGGTCGTCGGTCGCCGCGATCTGGTCCAGGTGCGCCTGGGTGACCTCCGTCGACGACAGCTCTTTGGCGGCGATCTGTCGCCCCAGCGTCGCGGCGTCCATCCGGGTGAGATCGCTCACTGCGCCTCCCCCAGGATCCGCGGCACCGCGAACCGGCCCTCGGCCGCCTTGGGCGCCTGGTCAAGCGCCTCCTCCTGCGTCAGGCACGGCTCGACCGTGTCCGGCCGGAATACGTTGACGTCGGTGAGCGGGTTCCCGGTCGGTTTGACCCCTTCGACGTCGACGGACTGAATTTGGCTGACGTGACCGAGGATGGCGTCCAACTGCCCGGCATAGCTGTCCAGCTCGTCTTCGGTCAGGGCGAGGCGGGCCAGACGCGCCAGATGGGCTACCTCGTCTCGGGAGATCTGCGACACGACAAGCAAGCCTAGTCATCGCCGTTGCGCCCGCCGAGGCCGGAATGCCCGCGCCCTCCCGCTGTGCAAAAGTGTTGCGCGTGCCTACGTACCTGCTGCGGGTCCAGCTAGAGGACCGGCCCGGCAGCCTCGGCTCCCTTGCCGTGGCGCTCGGGTCGGTGGGCGCCGACATTCTGTCGCTCGACGTGGTTGAACGTTCGGCCGGCTACGCCGTCGACGATCTCGTGGTCGAACTGCCCGCCGGCGCCATGCCGGACATGCTGATCACCGCCGCCGAACAGATCAAGGGTGTCTACGTCGACTCGGTCCGGCCGCACACCGGCCTGCTCGAGGCGCATCGCGAACTCGAGCTCATCGACCACATCGCGGCGGCGCACCGCAAGGACAAGTTGCAGGTCCTGGCCGACGAAGCGCCTCGGGTGTTGCGGGTGGGTTGGGCCACCGTGATGCACCTGACCGACGGCGGGCCGCAACGTGTCGTCGGCAGCCCGGGCGCCCCCGAGACGCAGGCGGCAGAAATCCCGTGGCTACCACTCAACCGGGCCGAGGCCCTCGACGGCGACGCCGCGTGGGTGCCCCAGGTCTGGCGCGATATGGGGACCACCCTGGCCGCCGCCCCGCTCGGCGATCCGCGCACCGCGGTGGTGCTGGGCCGCCCCGGCGGGCCGCAGTTCCGGCCGTCCGAGGTCGCCAGATTGGGTTATTTGGCGGGCATCGTCGCCACGATTCTGCGCTGAGTCCACGCGGCCGGGCGGCTGTTACGGTTGGCCGCAATCCCATCAACCGCACCGCTCAACGTCGACCGGAAGGTTTCGCGTGGAAACGCTGCTGATCGTGCTGGCCGCCATCCTGCTCATCGCGGCGATCGTCGTGCTGGTGAAGGCACTTCAGCGGCCGAAGACGCCGAAGACCCCGACCACGCGGGAAGATCCGCTCAAGTTCGCCGCCACCATGCCGCAGTTCGGCCCGCGCCAACTCGGACCCGGCGCAATCGTCTCCCACGGCGGCATCGACTACGTGGTCCGCGGCTCGGTGACGTTGCGCCAAGGCCCGTTCGTCTGGTGGGAGCACCTGCTGGAAGGTGATTCCGATTCGGAGCCGCTGTGGTTCAGCGTCGAGGAGGACGAGGGCCGACTCGAGTTGGTGATGTGGACACGACGCAAGGATGCGGCACTGCAGCCGGGCGGCGAACTCGCCGTCGACGGAATCGCCTATCGCGAGACCGAACGCGGCAGCGCGTCGTTCACCACCGAAGGCACCACCGGACTGCCCGCGGGTGGGGAGATGGAGTTCGTCGACTACGCGAACGCCGACGAGACATCGCTTCTCGGGTTCGAACGCTGGGCGCCCGACATGCCGTGGGAAGTGTCGACCGGCAAGCCCGTGCGGGCCGGCGAGCTGACGGTCTACCCCGCGCCGCCGCCCAGCGAATGGAAACCGTGCCCTTTCACCGACTGGTAGTGACTCCGGCCGATGTGTCCGGCAGGAGACTTCGGCTGGCGTTGAATGCGTGCGTACCGACGCCGCTGGCGGCGTGCTCGCTGCCCCATCCCGCCGACGGCGCGCTGGCGCTCGGCGTGCTCGGTGCGTCGCACGTGGTCACCGTAGAGCAATCCGAACACACTTTCTCCGAAGAGGTTTCGTGCACCGCGCGCACGGATGCCGAGCTTCCGGGCCGCGCCGAAGCGCCCGGATACCGGATCGAGTCTCGGACGGAAGCGTGTGGCGAGGCGGAGTTTCGCAGGCTCGCGCAGATGCTGCGGGTCAGTTGTGAGCGCGAGCGTGGCTGGCTCGGTGGTGCTTTCCCGGGTGACGACGCCGCACTGACCGCGCTGGCCGCCGAACCGGACGGGCCCGGATGGCGCTGGCGGACATGGCATCTGTACCCCGACCGAGCCGCGGGCGGCACCGTCGTCTACACCCGCAGTCGGTGGCGACCGTGAGCAGAACCGCGTTGTTCTGGCTGGCCGGCGGGCTGGCCGTGGCGGGGATCGCATGCCTGGTTCTCGGTATCTCGTTGCAGAACCGCGACATTCGTACATATGTGGCCGAGAACTACGCCGCGCACTCGCACGGTTCGGAGGCCAGCAGCTACGAGTGCAGCGGGTCGCCCAGCGAAGTGGCCGACCGTCTTGCCGACTATCGGGCTCCCGAGGCGCGGGCCACCGATCGCGGCATCGAGTACCTGCGCTATGACGACGACATCGTGATCATCGGGCCGGACGGCAACCGACCATGCACGATCCGGGTCGAGGACGTTCGCGGCAGCAGATACAGCGGGGGCGCCTTCATCTTCCTCGGGCCGGGGTTCTTCCCCGGTGCACCGGCCGGGGGCGCGGGCGGTAGCTCCGGCGGCCCGGGCGGAACGAAATGACGCGCGCACCAGAGCCAATCAGGTAAGGAGAACCCCATGAATCTGGCGGTCGAATTCGGCAGCATCAGCGGCGAGAGCCTCGCCCAGAATGTGGTCGCAGCGATCCTGTACTTCCTGGTGGGTGTCGGCGTCCTGGCAGCCGGATTCGCCATGGCCGACGTGCTGACCCCGGGGAACCTGCGTCGGTTGGTGTTCGTCGAGCGGCGGCCCAACGCCGTCGCGGTCGCATCGGGAATGTATGCAGCCCTGGCCATCGTGGTGATCTCGGCGATCGTGGCCAGTTCCAACGAACTGGGCCAGGGGCTCGTCGACGCGGCGGTGTACGGCCTCGTCGGCGTTGTGCTGCAAGGACTGGCGCTGATCGTGTTGGAAGTGGTGGTGCCCGGGCGTTTCCGCGACCTGATCACCGAGGAGCGGCTGCACCCGGCCGCCATCGCGACCGGCGTGACGCTGCTCGCCGTGGGAGGGGTGAACGCCGCCGCGCTGTCATGACGGCGACCGAACACGACGCACCCGCACCGCGGCTGGCCGGATCGGTCCGGCGGTGGCGCGCGGTGTTGTTCGCGGCCGTGGCGGCGTGCGCGGCGTGCGGCATCATCTACGAACTGGCGCTGCTGACCCTGTCGACCAGCCTGCACGGCGGGGGCATCGTGGCGATGTCACTGATCGTCGCGGGCTATGTCGCCGCGTTGGGCGTCGGTGCGCTGCTGGTGAAGCCGTTGCTGCACCGCGCCGCGGTCACGTTCATCGCCGTCGAGACGACGCTGGCGATCGTCGGCGGGTTGTCCGCGGCCGCACTGTACGTCGCGTTCGCTTTCGTTGGCGGCTCGCTGTGGGTGCTCGCGATCGGCACCGCCGTGATCGGCTGCCTGGTCGGCGCCGAGGTGCCGTTGCTGATGACCCTGCTGCAGCGCGGACGCACCGCGGGCGCCGCCGATACCGGTCGGGTGCTGGCCAACCTGAACGCCGCCGACTACCTGGGCGCGCTGATCGGCGGGTTGGTCTGGCCGTTTCTCCTACTGCCGCAGCTGGGCATGATCCGGGGCGCCGCCGCCACCGGGATCGTCAACCTCGTCGCGGCGGCCGTCGTGGCGGTGCTCCTGCTGCGACGCATCGTCACTACGCGCGAACTGGCGGTGTCGCTGACGGTGCTGGCGGCCGCGCTGGCGCTGCTTGTCACGCTTCTGGTGCGCGCCGACGGCATTCAGACCTCGACCCGCCAGCGCCTCTACGCCGATCCGATCATCGCCCACGAGCAGTCGGCGTACCAGGAGATCGTCGTCACCCGGCGCGGTGACGACGTTCGGCTGTATCTCGATGGCGGACTGCAGTTTTCGACCCGCGACGAGTACCGCTACACCGAGAGCCTGGTCTACCCCGCACTCGGTGGCGACCCTCGCTCGGTGTTGATCCTCGGTGGCGGTGACGGCCTGGTGGCACGTGAAGTCTTGCGAGACGAGGACATCGAGACAATCGTGCAGGTGGAGTTGGACCCCGCCGTGGTCGAGGTCGGGCGTACCACGTTGCGCGACGCGAACGCCGGCGCCCTGGACGATCCGCGGATGCGGGTGGTCATCGACGACGCGATGACATGGCTGCGTGCGGCCCCCGGAAACGTCGAGCCCGGCGGCTTCGGCGCGGTGATCGCCGACCTGCCCGACCCGGACAACCCGGCGTTGGGACGGTTGTACTCAATGGAGTTCTACGCCTTGATCGGTCGCGTTCTGGCGCCGGACGGTCTGCTGGCCGTGCAGGCGGGCAGTCCCTTCTCCACCCCGGCCGCGTTCTGGCGCACGGTGTCGACGATCCGTGCCGCCGGCTACTCGGTGACCCCGTATCACGTGCACGTGCCGACATTCGGCGACTGGGGATTCGTCCTGGCGCGCCGGGGCCCGACGGCGCCGAAGCCGACGATCCCGGCCGACGCCCCGCCGCTGCGCTACCTCGACCAGCGGACGCTGGATGCCGCCACCGTGTTCGGCGGCGACATCCGGCCCCGGTCGTTGGAGCCCTCGACGCTCGACCACCCGCGCGTCGTCGACGACGTGCGGCGTGGATACCGCTGACCCGTCAGCCGCCCGCAGGCACCGGCCAGCGGTCGTTGACGTCGGCGTTGGTGTCCTTGCGGGCACAGTGCGCGCAACAGAAGATCGCTTCTTCTGTCTCGATACCGTGACCGAGGATTCGGCACCCGCAGTGGGCACACTCTGGAGCCAGTTGGACCGCCGCGCACTCGACGCTGTCGAACGTCGCGCTGCGGCCGTCGGGCCACGTCACGGTGAACGCCTTGTCGTAGTCGTTGCCACAGGTATCGCAGATCGCCATCACAACTCCTTGTCGATTCGCCCAGTCGAGTGCCCGGTGAGCGGGGCCGACAAACGCAGCCGTAGTCACAAGCAGCGACTCAGACGCCGTCGGGCCCGTTCTGCAACAACCGGGCGAACCCGTCCTCGTCGAGGATCGGCACGCCCAACTCGACGGCCTTGTCGTACTTCGAACCCGGCGAATCACCGGCGACCACGTACGCCGTTTTCTTCGACACGGAGCCGGCCGCCTTGCCACCGCGGGCGACGATCGCCTCCTTGGCCTCGTCACGTGAGTAACCGGCCAGCGACCCGGTGACCACGATCGACAACCCCTCCAAGGTCCGGTCGATGCTCGCGTCGCGTTCGTCGGCCATCCGCACGCCCGCGGCACGCCATTTGTCCACGATCGCCCGGTGCCAGTCGACGGTGAACCACTCGGTCACCGCGGCCGCGATCGTCGGGCCCACGCCTTCGACAACCGACAGCTCCTCCTCCGAAGCCGCCATGACGGCGTCGAGGCTGCCGTACTCGGTGGCCAGTGCGCGCGCCGCCGTCGGCCCGACGTGCCGGATCGACAACGCGACGAGCACCCGCCACAGCGGTTGGGATTTCGCCTTGTCCAGGTTGGCCAGCAGGCGTTTACCGTTCGCCGAGAGCTGTCCGTTCTTGGTCGTGAACAGGTCGGTGCGCAGGAGGTCCTCTTCGGTCAGCGTGAACAGGTCGCCCTCGTCGGTGATGACACCGGCCTGCAGCAGAGCGGTGCCCGCCTCATAGCCCAGACCCTCGATGTCGAACGCGCCGCGGCCGGCGACGTGAAACACGCGCTCGCGCAACTGCGCCGGACAGGACCGGGTGTTGGGGCAGCGGATGTCGGCGTCACCCTCCTTGGCGGGCGCGAGCTTCGTTCCGCACTCGGGGCAGTGGGTGGGCATCACGAACTCGCGCTCGGAACCGTCGCGCATATCGACGACCGGGCCGAGCACCTCGGGGATCACGTCACCCGCCTTGCGGATGACCACCGTGTCGCCGATGAGCACGCCCTTGCGCTTGACCTCCGAGGCGTTGTGCAGCGTGGCCTGGCTGACCGTCGACCCGGCCACCTTGACCGGTTCCATCCAAGCGAATGGCGTGACCCGGCCGGTGCGCCCGACGTTGACCCTGATGTCGAGCAGTTTGGTCTGCGCCTCCTCGGGCGGGAACTTGTAGGCGATGGCCCACCGCGGCGCCCGCGATGTCGCACCGAGCCTGCGCTGCAACGCGACATCGTCGACTTTGACCACCACGCCGTCGATTTCGTGTTCGACGTCGTGGCGGTGCTCGCCCCAATACGCGATGCGTTCGGTGACCGCGTCGATTCCCGTCACCTGGGCGGTGTGCTCGGAGACCGGCAGCCCCCAGGCCGCCAGCGCGCGATAGGCGTCGTGCAAGGTCTTGGGCCGAAAACCTTCGGCGCGGCCCACACCGTGGCAGATCATCCGCAGCTTGCGACGCGCGGTGACGGCGGGGTTCTTCTGCCGGAGCGAGCCCGCGGCGCTGTTGCGCGGATTGGCGAACGGTGGCTTACCGTCCGCCACCAGGCCGGCATTGAGGTCCTCGAAGTCGGCTACGCGGAAGAACACCTCGCCGCGTACCTCGAGGACCTTCGGCGGCGGGAATTCATCGCTCGCCGTGAGCTTTTCGGGCACGTCGCCGATGGTGCGGGCGTTCAGCGTGACGTCCTCGCCGGTGCGGCCGTCACCCCGGGTGGCCGCACGCTCCAACCGGCCGTCGCGGTACACCAGGGCCAGCGCCACCCCGTCGATCTTGAGTTCGCACAGGAAGTTCGCCTCCTGCAGCACGTTGGGACCCAGCTCACTCTTGAGCCGGCCCGCCCATGCCGAGAGCTCGTCGGGCGTGAACACGTTGTCCAGGCTCAACATCCGCTCGAGGTGCTCGGCGGAGGCGAAGTCGGTGGAGAAGCCCGCACCTCCGACCAACTGCGTCGGCGAGTCCGGGGTCCGCAGTTCGGGGTGGTTCTCCTCGAGGGCCTGCAGATCACGCAGCAGCGTGTCGAACTCGGCGTCGGTGATGATCGGCGAGTCCCGCACGTAGTAGCGGAACTGGTGCTCACGCACCTCGTCGGCGAGCTCTTGCCAGCGACGACGCACGTCGGCGTCGGGGGCGTCGTCGGCCTGTGCGGCCAGCGCGTCTTCCGCACCCTTGGAGGTCACCTTCGCAGGCTAACCGAGCGGCCCGACAGCACCGCACCGTTACCCTGGCCCCATGCCGCACCCGATCATGTTCCGCGACGACGACCCGGTGCTGGCGCGGGTACGGACCATGGCGCTGGCGTTCCCCGAGGCCTACGAGAAGGTCTCGCACGGACGGCCCGCGTTCTTCGTCGCCAAGATGTTCGCCATGTACGGCGGCAGCGTCAGACCGGCGACCAAGGGCGACTACATCCAGTACCCGCAATCGATCCTGGTCAAGGTCGACGACAGTGAACGCCAGGCGCTGCAGCAGGACGCCCGATTCTTCTCGCCCGCCTACCTCGCACCGTCGGGGTGGCTCGGGCTCGACCTGTCGGCAGACAAAAAGATCGATTGGGACGAGATACGCGAGCTGATCGACGCGTCGTTCCGATTGACCGCGCCCAGGAAACTCGTCAAACAGCTCGACGAAGGCTGAACAGGTAGCAGGCAGGCCATGATTCGATCGGAGACGCCATGAGTTTTGCGAGCCCCTTCCCCGAGGTCGACATCCCGTCCACCAGCGTCTACGACTACTTGTTCGGTGATATCGCAGAAGACGACCTCGACCGCGTCGCGCTTGTCGACGCGAAATCGGGGCGCGAAACCACCTACCGCGAAACGATCGCGCGCGTCGACGCGTTCGCCGGTGCGCTCGCCGGACGCGGGATCGGCGTCGGCGATGTGGTCGGCCTGCTCTCACCGAACAGTTCGGGATTCGCGGTCGCATTCCACGGCATCCTGCGCGCGGGCGCGACGGCCACGACCGTCAACGCGTTGTTCACCGCCAAGGACATCGCCAAGCAGTTGACCGACTCGAACGCCAAGATGCTCGTGACGGTGTCGCCGCTGCTGGCCCAAGCCCAGGAAGCGGCCGCGGCGGTCGGCATTCCCGACGACGGGCTCATCGTGCTCGACGGACCCGGCCTGTCCTCCGACGGGCATCCCAACGCCGCCGACCTCATGGGGCCGGGCCATCCACCGCCTGAGGTGAGCTTCGCGCCCTCATCGCACTTGGCGGTGTTGCCCTACAGTTCGGGAACGACCGGAAACCCGAAGGGCGTCATGCTCACCCACCGCAACCTGGTCGCCAACGTCGCCCAGATCCGGCCACTGCACGGCATGGTCGCCGACGACACCGTGTTGGCCGTTCTGCCGTTCTTCCATATCTACGGGATGACCGTGCTGCTCAACGCGGCACTGCACGCCAGGGCCCGGCTGGTCATCATGCCGAGCTTCGATCTCGGCGACTTCCTGGGCAACATCCAGGACCACGCCTGCACCATCGCGTTCATCGCCCCACCCGTCGCGGTGGCGCTGGCCAAGCATCCGCTGGTCAACGAGTACGACCTGTCGTCGTTGAATGTGGTGATGTCGGGTGCGGCCCCCTTGGACGCCGACCTCGGCCACGCCGTCGCCGAGCGGTTGGGCTGCCGGGTGATCCAGGGTTACGGCATGAGCGAGCTCAGCCCGGTCAGCCACATCACGCCGTTCGACGGCGGCCAACACGAGATGAACATGGTGGCCCCGCTCAGCTCGGTCGGCTGGACGGTGTCGAACGCCGCGTCGAAGATCGTCGACCCCGAGACCGGTGACGAGATCGACCCGCCCACAGAGGGTCTCAGCGAAACCGGCGAACTCTTGTTCAAGGGCCCCAACGTCATGGCGGGTTACCTCGGCAACGAGAAGGCCACCAAGGAGACCATCGACGACCAGGGCTGGTTGCACACCGGTGACCTCGCACAGGTCGACGCCGACGGCTGTGTCTACATCGTCGACCGGCTCAAGGAGCTGATCAAGTACAAGGGTTATCAGGTGCCGCCCGCCGAGCTGGAGGCCGTGCTGCTGACTCATCCCGACATCACCGACGCAGCCGTGGTCGGGGTCGTCGACGCGGACGGAGAAGAGGTGCCGAAGGCGTTCGTGGTCAAGCGATCCGGAGCCGAGCTGAGCGAGGAGCAGGTGATCGAGTTCGTCGCCGGCGAGGTGGCTCCTTACAAGAAGGTCCGCCAGGTGGCGTTCATCGACGCGGTGCCGAAGTCTGCGTCCGGCAAGATCCTGCGCAAGGACCTGCGCGGCTGATCAGGGCCGGCCGATCCGTTCGGCGGCCTGCGCCGCACGCGCCTGCCGATAGCCTAGCGCGGCGCCCGCCACGGGGATGAGCAGCAGCCCGGCCAGCCCCCACAGCGGGTCGCTGGTCCCGGCGCCGGGCGCGACGACGAACTGGCGCACCACCGCGGGCGGAGTGGCCACCGGGTCCAACACAGCGGGTGCGGGCGGTGCCGGTGAGAGCGGCGTCGTCGGGATCGGTTGCGCGGGCACCGGCGCTGAGGGTGCCAGTGCTGGTGGCTGCCAATCGGTTTCGGGCTGAAGGTCGCGGCTGTGCGGCGCGCGTCCGTTGCCGAACGCCACCTGTGGCGGCTCGAAGGCGGGGGCCGGCGCACTCGCAGCGCCGGATCCGCCGGAGGCGACCGGGGCGGCCGACGACGCGGTGTTCACCGGCACTTCGGCCGGCGGCGTCGCGCCGACGGCCGACCGGCTGGCGGATACGTCGGGCGCCGCAGCCGCACGGCTGGCGGATACGTCGGGCGCCGCAGCCGCACGGCTGGCCGATACGTCGGGCGCGGCGGCGCGGCCCGCCGATTCCGGGGCGATAACAGCGCCCGGCCGGCTATCCGGCGACGGCTGCGCGAGCCCGTCTCGGCCGGACCCGACCCGCGACTTCGGGGCCGCGCCGGACCCGTTGGTGTCCCCGCCCCGTTTGCTGCCGGTCGTGCGCTTACCATCGCGACGGTCGTTGTCGTACTTGCCGTTGCCGGACCCGCGGCTGTGGTGGCCGCCGCCGCGGTCGGCGCTGTGGCCCCGGTCCGAGCCGCGCGAATCACCGGGGTGGGCGTATGCGACCACCGCACCCGATCCGCTCACCAGGAGAAATACGGACACCACGCCGGCACCTGCGGCGAGGCGCGCGTTCATCCGGACACCATTCCCTTCTCGGCAAAGGCGATCGACGCCGCCTGCGGAGCATTCTCGCATGGGTAGCCGCGTAATACGAGGTGTCCGGCAGGAACGCCGCAAATAGTTCAGCGAAGCGCGTTTTCCGTAGTCCGCGACGTGCGCCCGTGGGTCGCTCGACGGTGCGATCCACGGTTCGCGACAGCGTCTCCAGGGACTCGCTGGCGTCGGCGAGGAGTGCGGGCCACATCCGCCAGATGCGTTCACGGCCACTGCACCGACTGCTCACCAAGCCGGCTGACGCCAACGGTTTGGTCGTTGCCAGCCGGTTGACCGGTATCACCTCGGCCGCTTCGCTGACTAGATCGCGTCGGGGTCCTCGGCGAAAGCATCCGCCGCCTTCTGCGCCAATCCGATCGCGGTGCGCGCCCATTCGGTGGTGGCGCCCGCCAGACCGCACGCCGGCGAGATGCCGGTCCGCTCCCTGAGCACGGATCGGGGAAAGCCGAGCCGGTCGGTCAGCGACACCGCGGCCTTGGCGATCTCCTCGACCGAAGGACGGGTCTCCGGCGCTGTCGAGGGCACCACGCCGAACACCACCGTGCGACCCGAGTCGACGAACTCTCCGACGCCGTCGAGGTCGTCGGCCGCCAGTGTGGACACGTCGACGGAAACCGCGGCGATTGAACTGCGCTGCAACACATTCCACGGCACACCTGCGGCGCAGCTGTGCACGACCACTGGGACGTCCGCCGCGGCGACGCATTCGTCGAGCAAACCGATGGCCTGCGCCTCGTCGACGGCATGCACGGGCGTCAAACTGGTGACCCCGGTCAGCCGGCCTTCGAGCGCGGAGAACAACAGCGGTTCGTCGAATTGAACGACGACCGCCGCGTCGAGCCTCCGGCCCACAGTCGCGCGGTGCGCTGCGATCCCTTCGGCCAGCGACGCGGTGAGGTCGCGCACCGCGCCTCGATCGGTCAGGGCGCGATGGCCGTTGGCCAGCTCCAGTTGCGCCGCCAACGTGACCGGCCCCGGCGCCTGAACCTTGACCGTGCGCCCAGCGCCACGTAAACCTGCTTTCTCCCAGGCTTCTTCGAGCGCGTCGAGGTCTTCTTCGAGCAGGCTCCTCGCCCGCCTCAGCACTGCGGTGCGGCCCGCCGCGATCCGATATCCGCGGGGCACGGTGTCCATACCGATGTCCACCAGAATCGCACCAGCCCGGCCGATCACGTCGGCACCCACGCCACGGCCCGGCAGTTCCACCAGATGCGGCAAGGTGTGCAGTTCGCCGACGACGACCTCGGCGGCCTCGCGCGCCGACGTTCCGGGCCAGGACCCGATGCCGGTGGCCGCGGCGAAAGCACTCACTCGTTTGACAGTATTCGATGGGGCTAATCTCATCCCGAAAGGGTTGGGGAAGGACAGGCCATGCCCGCAGCGCTCCGGTCGCTCGTGCTGTGGTGCGTGGCGGTCGCGATCACCTCGGGGTGCGCTCAGGTCATCGACGGACACGCGATGCGGGCGACACCGGGCATCGACGACGGATCGCTGTCGCCGGTCGATGTCGAGACGATCATGCTCGACCAGTCACAGATGCGTGCGATCACCGGAGCCGGTGAGGATCTCACGATCATCCCGACCATGGACGGCAAGATCCCCGTCGACATCGAGCCGCTCGCCGAAACCACTCCCCTGCCTTGCCAATGGATCTTCGCCGAGACCCAGACCTTCGGACCAGAGGTCGAGGAGTTCCGCAAGACCACGTTCCAGCACCCGCCCGAAGGTGGACTGATCTCCGAGGGCGCGGCGGCCTATCGCGACACCGCGACCGCCCGGCGGGCCTTCGACTCGCTCGTCGCTCTCGTCGACGGTTGCAGTGCAACGCCTTTGGGGCCGATGTTCGTCGGCGAGTGGAGGGTGGGCGCGGACACCCTGCAGACCCGGCCCTCGGGTGCCTGCGGTCGCGACTACCGCGTGAAGTCGGTCGTGCTGGTGGAGGTGACCGCGTGCCGGTTCCCCGAGTCGGTGCCCGAGATCGTCATGTCCAACATTCTGGCCAACGTTCCCGGATAGCTATCGGGTGATCGTCGCGCTGCCCAGCACTTCGTCGCCCGCCGGGTCGGGGCGGTACAGCACCATCGTCTGGCCGGGAGCCACGCCGCGCAGGGGCGCGCGCAGCTCGACGACCAGCCGGCCGCCGCGCAGTTCGGCCACGCCGTCTGCGACACCGCCGTGCGCGCGGACCTGCACCTGGCATTCGATCGGGCCCGCAGGCGCGACACCGGTGGTGAAGATCGGCCGCTCACCGGTCAAGGTCCACACGTCGAGGTCTTCGGCGCCACCGACCCGCACGGTCGCGGTCTGCGGGTCGATCCCCGTCACATAGCGCGGCTGTCCGTCCGGGCCCGGCCCGGCGATGCCCAGACCCTTGCGCTGACCCACCGTGAACCCGTGCACGCCGTCGTGTTCGGCGAGCACCGTCCCTGCACCGTCGACGACCGAACCGCGTCGCACACCGATCTTGGCCCCGAGGAACGCGCGGGTGTCACCGGAGGGAATGAAGCAGATGTCGTGGCTGTCTGGTTTCTCGGCGACCGCGAGACCGCGACGCGCAGCCTCCTCGCGGATCTGCGGCTTCGGGGTGTCGCCGACCGGGAACACCGCATGCCGCAGTTGCTCGGCGGTCAGCACCGCGAGCACGTAGGACTGGTCTTTGGCGGCGTCGACCGCGCGCCGCAGTCGACCGTCCGACAGCCGGGCATAGTGTCCGGTGGCCACGGCGTCGAATCCCAACGCCAGCGCGCGGGCGGCCAACGCGGAGAACTTGATCCGTTCATTGCAGCGCACACAAGGGTTCGGGGTCTCCCCGCGAGCGTATGACGACACGAAGTCGTCGATGACGTCCTCTTTGAACCGGTCGGCGAAATCCCAAACGTAGAACGGGATGTCGAGGATATCGGCGACCCGTCGCGCGTCACCGGCGTCTTCTTTCGAACAACAGCCGCGCGATCCGGTGCGCAGTGTGCCAGGAGACGGTGACAGTGCCAGGTGAACACCGACGACGTCATGTCCGGCGTCGACCATCCTGGCGGCGGCGACCGAGGAGTCCACGCCGCCGCTCATCGCCACGAGTACCCGCACTACTCGACCACTCCCGAACTTGCCAGCGCCGCCTGCCGGGCCCGTTCGACGGCGGCGGGCAGCACCGCGAGCGCGGCATCGACGTCGTCCTCACTGCTGATGTGCCCCAACGAGAGTCGCAGCGAACCCCGCGCACTCGCCGGGTCGGCACCCATCGCGATCAGCACGTGTGAGGGCTGCGCGACGCCTGCCGTGCAGGCCGAACCGGTCGAACACTCGATACCCTTGGCGTCCAACAACATCAGCAGCGAGTCGCCCTCGCAGCCGCGGAAGGTGAAGTGGCAGTTGCCGGGCAGCCGAGCGGCACCCGTAGCGCCGTTCACCTCGACGTCGTCGATGGCAGCCAACACGCCTTCGATCAAGCGGTCACGAAGCGCCGACACCCGCGCACCGTTGGTCTCGAGCCCGTCGACCGCGGCTCTCGCCGCTGCGGCCATCGCGACTGCTCCCGCCACATACGGTGTGCCGGAGCGGACGTCGCGCTCCTGGCCTCCGCCGTGCAACAGCGGGACGCAGGCCGTGTCGCGGCGCAGCAGCAGCGCACCGATCCCGGTGGGGCCGCCGAACTTGTGCGCCGCGATGCTCATCGCCGAAAGCCCACTCGCTGCGAAGTCGACCGGAATGTGGCCGACGGCCTGAACGGCGTCGCTGTGCATCGGCACGTCGAATTCTGCTGCCACAGCGGCGAGCTCGGCGATCGGCATGATCGTCCCGACCTCGTTGTTGGCCCACATCACCGACACCACAGCCACGTCGTCGTGGTCCTGCAGCGCCTGTCGCAGCGCCGCATGCGTGACCGAACCGTCCTTCTCGACGGGCAGCCAGGTCACCTCGGCGCCCTCGTGCTCGACGCACCACTCGACCGAATCCAGCACGGCGTGGTGCTCGACCGGCGTGGTCACGATCCGCCTGCGGCGCGGATCGGCGTCGCGGCGGGCCCAGAAGATGCCTTTGACCGCAAGGTTGTCGCTCTCGGTGCCGCCCGCGGTGAAGATCACCTCCGACGGGCGGGCGCCCAGCAGATTGGCCAGCGTCTCGCGCGACTCCTCCATCCGCCGCCGGGCCGTGCGGCCCGTGCCGTGCAACGACGACGCGTTGCCGACCGTCGCCATCGCGGCCGTCATCGCCTCGATGGCAGCGGGGTGCATCGGGGTGGTGGCGGCGTGATCGAGGTAGACCGGCTGATCCGAGGTCATAACCCGTCCAGAATAGCCGTCGAGCCGGGACTCCCCCGATCCGCTCAGGCCACGAGCGCGTGACCGGACGGGTGTTTGGTGATGTCGCCCCGCACCGCCGTCTCACAGCGATTGGCCAGGTCGCGGCGGTCGGTTCCGGGTAGCTGCAGCGACTCGACGTGCACCCGCGCGACCGTGCGCCTCGTCGTGACCAGTCGCCGGATCGAGTCGAGCAGTGTGTCATCGCCCACATAGGCGGCGACGGTGGAGGTGGCGCCGTCGGCGTGGTGATACGCCAAACGCAACGGCTGGACCGGCCTGCCGGCGTCGATGGCGCCCTGGAACATGGCGGGGCGGAAGCGGCCGTACGCCAGTCCGCAGTAGGTGGTGCCCTCCGGAAACGCGATCACGGTACGGCCCGCACTCAGATTGCGGGTGACGGCGCCCACCACGTCGGGCAGGCGCCGCAGGTCCGACCGCTCGATCGGGATCACCTTCAGCAGCCGAGCCAGCAGTCCGAGGCCCGGCCAGCTGACGAGCTCGGACTTGGCGACGAACCGGCCTGGCAGCACCGAGCCGACCACGAAGACGTCCACCCAGGAAATGTGGCCGCTGACCACCAGAACGCCGCTCAGGTTGCGGATCGGGCCCCCGGAAACCCTGGTCCGCACACCAAGGCAGTACAGCAGCAACCGGCAGTAGCCGCGCTGCAGATGGGATCGGCCGGGTGCGGGGACGGCCAGCATCGGCGCCACCAGCAGGAGCAGCAGGGCGGAGGTGACCCGTACCGCGGCGCGGCAGGTCACGATCACCCGTGGCCCAGACCGCGCGGCGTCTGCGCCGACGCAGCTCGCATCGCACGACGCCTTCGGCACCCAGGTGCCGAGGGTGCTCACGGCGCGATCCCGCCGGCCAGGGCGGCGGCCTCGACAGACCGCAGCCTGCGCAGGTAGCGCGTGTCGGCCCGGCGCTTGTCGAGCAACGCCGGGAAATCGCCAATGCCGAAATCGGGATCGTGGGCGGGTTTGCCGCACACCTGCGCGCCGAGTCGCAGGTAGCCGCGCATCAACGGTGGTACGACGAGCCTCTCCGGCGGCTCGATGTCGTCGAGGCCCTTCCCGCCGACGGTCACCGGCCGGTACGGGTGCACGGTATAGAGCGCCGGTGCGGCGTGGCGGCGACGGACGAAGTCGCGGACCCCGCGGATCTGTGCGCCCGGCGGGTAACCGTCGGGGCCGTGGACGGGCACCGACACGCAACCGGTGACGTAGTCGTACCCGCAGCGGTCGAGGTACGCCAGGATCCCGGCCCACATCAGCAGCACGACGGCTCCGCTGCGGTGATCCGCTCGCACCACAGCCCGGCCCATCTCGACCAGGCCCGGCCGCAGCGGGTCGAACGCACGCACGTCGAATTCGGTTGCGCTGTAGAGGCTTCCGGCAGCGACGGCGCCCGCGGGTGGCAGCATTCGATAGCAGCCGACGAGTTCGCCGGTGACGTCCTCGCGTACCAGCAGGTGGTCGCAGTGCTCGTCGAAGCGGTCGGCGTCCCGGCCGTCGGCGGAACCGGTCAGCGTGAATCCGGGCTCGGCGGTGAACACGTCGTGGCGCAGCCACTGCGCCGCTTCGATGAGCGTGGCATCCGTCGTCAGCAGCAGGGTGTAGCGCGGCGCGGGACCTGCGGACCCGGTCCGGCCGCCGTCGGTCTCCTCGGGGGCGATGAGTACAGAAGCAGTGCTCATGGCTGCACGCTCGCCCAGCCGCATCTCCGGGCGGCATCGCAGGCGTGACGTGTCGATGAGCGCCAGGTGACGAATTGCCCCGGCGAGGCGTCAGTCGCCGAGCAGCACGACGTTGTCGGCTACCGCGTTGCGGGGTGTGCGCACGTGGTTGGCCGGAAAGTTCGGGTCGGCGTACCCGATCGCGAGTCCGCACAACACCCGCAGTTCTGCGGGGATGTCCAGCTGTTCGCGCAGCACCTCGGAGAAGTGCGCAACCGAAACCTGCACGCACGTGTCGAGACCGCGTTCGGTCAGCGCAAGCACCAGCGTCTGCAGGAACATCCCGACCGCGAGGCTGTCGGCGTGTCCGAGATCGCGGTGCATGCAGACCACTCCCGCCACTGGGGCGCCGAAGAACTCGAAGTTGCGCAGCTGTGCGAGACGTCGCCCCTCGGCGTCGTGACGGGCCACACCCATCGAGCCGTAGACCAACGCGCCCAACTCCTGCCGCAGCGGTGCGAAGCTCTCCGGAATCCCCATGGTCGCGGGAAAACCGGCGGACGCGCGGTCCAGCAATGATTCGACGAGTTGGTCGCGGCGCGCGCCGGTGGCCAGGAACAGCCGCCAGGGTTGGATATTGGAGTTCGACGGTGCACGCATCGCCAGCTCCAATGCCTCGTCGAGGAGTACGCGCGGTACGGGCTTGTCGGGCAGGAACTTCCGTGTGCAGTGCCGCTCGCGAACAGCCCGGTCCAGGTCGCTCTCGGGCGCCGCCGAGGTCATCGTCGTGCCAGCCAATCCGTGAAGTGCGTCGCGGCGATGACGGCGCCGTCGCCGGTGACCAGGCTCCGCTCGTCGAGCGGAGTGCCGAAGTACGTCGCCTCGGTGGTGACCACGACCGGCCGCTCGTCGCCGCGTGCGGCCAGCACCGCACCCGCGAGCTCGGCGAACGGCATCTTGTCGGGCCCGCCGATATCGACGTGACCGTTGCTCGGGGTCGCCACGGCTGTCCGGGCCACCTCGGCGGCGACCTCATCGGCTGCAATCGGCTGGATCAGCGCATCGGGCGCTCGCACTTCGCCGTTGCCGCTCAGCGATTCGGTGATCGCCTCGGCGAATTCGTGGAACTGCGTGGCGCGCACGATGCTGAACGGCAGTCCGGAGTCTTTGATGATGCGTTCCTGCGCGACGTTCGCACGCAGATAACCGCTTTCGGGAAGCCCGTCGGCGCCGACGATCGACAGCGCCACGACGTGACCCACCCGCGCGGCCGTCGCGGCACCCACCAGATTCGTCGTCGACCTCGTGAAGAAGTCCATGACCGCGTCGTCCTCGAACGACGGCGAGTTGGTCACGTCGATCACCACATCCGCGCCGGCGACCGCTTCGGCCACCCCGGCGCCGGTCAAAACGTCCAATCCGGTGGAGCGCGCCGCGGCGACCACCTCGTGGCCGTCCGCGGTGAGGATCGATACCACCTTCGAGCCGATGAGTCCGGTCGCGCCGAACACGGTGATCTTCATCTCGGAACCTTTCGTCGTGCCTGTCACGAAAAGACTGGCACTCGGGTGACGGCGATCGAGCCCTTGAAAGTCCGTAGTCCGAGCGCTCACCCTCGTACGCCCTCGGGACGGCATGCAAAAGGCCCCCGGACAGCGTCCGGGGGCCTGTCGCGCGGAAACTCAGCCCTTGCGAGCCTTGACCGCCTCGGTCAGCTGCGGTGTGACCTTGAACAGGTCGCCGACGATGCCGAGGTCGGCGATCTCGAAGATCGGCGCCTCTTCGTCCTTGTTCACCGCGATGATCGTCTTGGACGTCTGCATGCCCGCGCGGTGCTGAATCGCGCCGGAGATGCCCAGGGCGATGTACAGCTGCGGCGACACCGTCTTACCGGTCTGGCCCACCTGGAACTGGCCCGGGTAGTAGCCGGAGTCGACGGCGGCACGGGACGCGCCGACAGCGCCGCCGAGCGAGTCCGCCAGCTCCTCGACCACGTTGAAGTTCTCCGCGCTGCCCACACCGCGGCCACCCGAGACGACAACCGTCGCCTCGGTGAGCTCCGGGCGGTCACCCGCGACGGCGGGTTCGCGCTTGGTGATCTTCGTCGCGTTCTCGGCCTGGCCGGGCACCTCGACGTTGACGACCTCGCCCGCACCGTCGGCGGGTTCAGCGTCGATGGCTCCTGCGCGCAGCGTGATGACCGGAACCTCACCAGTGGACTCGGCCTCGACGGTGAATGCACCACCGAAGATCGAGTGGACGGCCTTGCCACCCTCCTGGACGTCGACGACGTCGGTGAGTACACCGGAACCGGTGCGGGCCGCCAACCGGCCGGCGATCTCCTTGCCGTCGGCGTTGGCCGACAGCAGAACACCGGCGGGCGAAGCCGACTCGACCAGCGATGCCAGCACGTCGACCTGCGGGGTGATCAGGTAGTTCTCCGCGTCGTCGGACTCGGCGACGTAGATCTTGGCCGCGCCCGCGGCCTTCAGGCCGTCGGTGAGCGGTTCTGCGGTGCCCGGCGCGCCGACGACGACGGCCGAGGGCTCGCCGAGCTTGCGAGCCGCGGTGATCAACTCCGAGGTGACCTTCTTCAGTGCACCTTCGGCGTGCTCAACGAGCACGAGTACTTCAGCCATGAGTTCTTCTCTCGTCTCTTGTTCTTCGCAGTCTCGGTCTGGGGCCTAGATGATTTTCTGGGCGACCAGGTACTCGGCGATCTTGGTTCCGCCATCGCCTTCGTCGGTGACCTTCTCGCCGGCGGTCTTCGGCGGCTTCGGCGTCGACGACAGCACCTTGGACCCGGCGTTGGCGAGACCGACCTCATCGGCCTCGACACCGATCTCGGCGAGCGTGAGCTTGGTGACTTCCTTCTTCTTGGCGGCCATGATGCCCTTGAAGGACGGGAAGCGAGGCTCGTTGATCTTCTCGTTGACGCTGACCACGGCGGGCAGCGGAGCCTCGACGAAGAACACGCCGTCGTCGGTCTCCCGCTCGCCGCTGACCTTGCCGTCCTCGACGGTCACCTTGCGCAGATGCGTCAGCTGCGGCAGGCCCAGGTACTCGGCGATGATCGCGGGGACCGCGCCGCCGGTGCCGTCGGTGGCCTCGTTGCCGGCGATGACCAGCTCGGTGCCCTCGATGGTGCCCAGCGCACGTGCCAGGGCCCATCCGGTCTGGACCATGTCCGAGCCGTGCATGCCCTCGTCGACGAGGTGCACGGCCTTGTCGGCACCCATCGACAGCGCCTTGCGGATCGCCTCGGTCGCGCGCTCGGGGCCGGCCGTCAGCACCGTCACAGTGCTGTCGCCGCCTTCCCTCTCCTTGATGAGCAGCGCCTCTTCGACGGCGCGCTCGTTGATCTCGTCGAGCACCGCGTCGGCGGCCTCGCGGTCGAGAGTGAAGTCGCCGTCGGTGAGCTTGCGCTCCGACCAGGTGTCAGGGACCTGTTTGATCAGGACCACGATGTTCGTCATGAGTCTGGTTCGTCCTCCTCGAAGGGACCGATGATCGGCCCGCATAACACGCTTTGAGCAACAACCACCATGTTACTCGCGGGTAACTTGTGGCGGTTCGCAGGAACACTGTAGCGGGTCGAAGTTCGTGTTCTAGCAGCACGTAGGGGGTGAACCATTCGTCTGTGGGCCGTTTCACGTTAGCCTGCCTTCCAATGAGCGCTTTTGTTACTGATGGACCCGACCTCCCCCTCACCGGGGAACGCACGGTTCCGGGACTCGCGGAGGAGAACTACTGGTTCCGCCGCCACGAGGTCGTCTACGAGCAGATGGCCGACCGCTGCGCGGATCGCGACGTGCTCGAGGCCGGCTGCGGTGAGGGCTATGGGGCCAACCTGATCGCCGAGGTCGCCCGCCGCGTGATCGGCCTGGACTACGACGAGACAGCGGTCGCCCACGTCCGTGCGCGGTATCCGCGCGTGGACATGCGCCAGGGCAATCTGGCCGAGTTGCCGCTCGCCGACGGCTCCGTCGACGTCGTCGTGAACTTCCAGGTCATCGAACACCTCTGGGATCAGGGGCAATTCGTGCGCGAATGCCTGCGTGTGCTGCGTCCGGGTGGGTCTCTGCTGATGTCGACACCGAACCGGATCACGTTCTCCCCCGGCCGCGACACCCCGATCAACCCGTTCCACACCCGCGAACTCAACGCCGCCGAGCTGACCGAACTGCTCACCACCGAAGGGTTCGCGGTCGAAGGCGTGCACGGGGTCTTTCACGGGCCGCGGCTCGTCGAACTCGACGCCCGACACGGCGGCTCGATCATAGACGCCCAGATCGCGCGGGCAATCGCCGATGCGCCCTGGCCCGAGGATCTGCTCGCCGACGTGGCCTCCGTGCGCAGCGACGACTTCGATCTGGTCGACGCGCGCGATCGGAACATCGACGACAGCCTCGATCTGGTCGCGATCGCGGTGCGGCCGTGACATCCGGCGACCCCCCGGGGCTGAATGTCGCCGGCGACCCGGCTCCCCGGTCCAATGTCGCCGGCGACCCGGCTCCCCGGTCCAATGTCGCCGGCGACCCGGCTCCGGGCCTCTTCACGCTCGTTCTTCACACCCACCTGCCCTGGCTGGCTCATCACGGCCGCTGGCCCGTCGGCGAGGAGTGGCTCTACCAGTCGTGGTCGGCGTGCTACCTCCCGCTGATGCGGGTGCTGCGCACGCTGGCGGCCGAAGGCCGCCGCCACCAGTTGACGCTGGGCATGACGCCGGTGGTCACCGCACAACTCGACGACCCGTACTGCCTGACGGGGATGCACCACTGGCTGGCGAACTGGCAGCTGCGCGCGCTCGAGGCGACCACTCTCGGTGATCCGTTGCGCCAGTTCGGTGTTCGCGAGCACGCCGAGGCCGAGCAGGCCATCGAGGACTTCGCCACGCTGTGGGCGCACGGCGGCAGTCCGTTGCTGCGCGAGGTGATCGACGCCGAAACCATCGAACTGCTCGGCGGTCCGCTTGCGCATCCGTTCCAGCCGCTGCTCAACCCGCGGCTGCGGGAATTCGCGCTGCACGAGGGGCTCGCCGATGCCCGCCTGCGGTTCGCGCACACACCCGTCGGCATCTGGGCCCCGGAATGCGCTTACGCGCCAGGCATGGAAACCGACTACGCCGCAGCCGGTGTCGGCCACTTCATGGTCGACGGGCCGTCCCTGCACGGCGACACCGCGCTCGGCCGTCCCGTCGGATCGTCCGACGTGGTGGCCTTCGGTCGGGACCTTCACGTCAGCTATCGGGTGTGGTCGCCGAAGTCCGGCTACCCCGGGCACGCCGCCTACCGCGACTTCCACACCTACGACCACACCACCGGACTCAAGCCGGCTCGGGTGACGGGCCGCAATGTGCCGTCAGAGGCCAAGGCGCCATACGACCCCGAGCGCGCCGACCGCGCGATCGACGCCCACGTCGCCGATTTCGTCGCGGTGGTCCGGCAGCGACTGTGCGACGAGAGTGAACGCATCGGGCGCCCCGCACACGTCATCGCCGCATTCGACACCGAGTTGTTCGGCCACTGGTGGTACGAGGGCCCCGTGTGGCTGGAACGGGTGCTGCGGGCGCTGCCGGAGGCCGGTGTGCGCCTCGGCACGCTGAGCGACGCCAAGGCCGACAGTTTCGTCGGCTCGCCTGTCGAATTGCCGCCCAGCTCATGGGGTTCGGGCAAGGATTGGCAGGTGTGGGCCGGTGAGCAGGTCGCCGATCTGGTCCAGTTGAACACCGAGGTCGTCGACACCGCGCTGGCGACCGTCGATAAGGCGCTCGGCGAGACCGACGCTCCGCCGGCACGCAACTTCGTCGCCGACCAGATCCTGCGCGAGACGCTGCTGACCGTTTCGAGCGACTGGCCGTTCATGGTCAGCAAGGACTCCGCGGCCGACTATGCCCGCTACCGGGCGCATCTGCACGCCCACGCCACCCGCGAGATCGCCGACGCCGCGGCGTCCGGTCGCCATGAGCATGCACAGCGTCTGGCCGCCGGTTGGAATCGTGCCGACGGTCTGTTCGGCGCGCTGGACGCCCGGCGGTTACCGCGATGACCCCACCCCCAGCCTTCACTTCCGCGAGCGACCGTGTTTGCACACCGACACGCCGCTCCGCGTGTACATTTTCCGGTCACTCGCACAGGAGTCAGCGACCGTGAAGATCCTCATGGTGTCGTGGGAGTACCCGCCGGTCGTGGTCGGCGGACTCGGCAGGCACGTCCATCATCTCGCCACCGCGCTCGCCGAAGCGGGCCACGAGGTCGTCGTGCTGAGCCGGCGACCGTCGAACACCGACCCCGCCACGCATCCGACCACCGACGAGATCGCCGAAGGCGTGCGCGTGGTCGCGGCGGCGCACGATCCGCACGAGTTCGATTTCGGCAACGACATGATGGCCTGGACGTTGGCGATGGGCCACGCGATGGTCAGAACCGGTTTGACGCTGAAGTCGCGACGCGGCCGCCCTTGGCGCCCCGACGTCGTACACGCACACGACTGGCTGGTCGCACATCCCGCGATCGCCCTGGCCGAATTCTTCGATGTACCACTGGTATCCACGATCCACGCCACCGAGGCCGGCAGACATTCCGGGTGGGTGTCGGGCCGCATCAGCAGACAGGTCCACGCGGTGGAATCGTGGTTGGTGCGCGAATCCGATTCGCTGATCACCTGTTCGGCCTCGATGCGCGATGAGGTCTCGGAGCTCTTCGGGCCGGGCCTGGCCGAGTCGTATGTCATCCGCAACGGGATCGACTGCAGTCGCTGGCCATTCGCTCAACGCAAGCCCCGGACCGGACCTGCCCGATTGCTGTATCTCGGTCGGCTCGAGTATGAGAAAGGCATCCACGACGCAATCGCCGCGCTACCCCGAATCAGGCGCACCCACCCCGGTACCACGCTGACGATCGCCGGCGAGGGCACCCAGCTCGATTGGCTCGTCGAGCAGGCGCGAAAGCACAAGGTGCTCAAGGCGACCGCGTTCGCCGGACACCTCGACCACGACGCGTTGGTGAACCTGCTGCACACCGCCGACGCAGCCGTATTGCCCAGCCACTACGAGCCGTTCGGCATCGTCGCACTGGAAGCTGCGGCGACCGGAATCCCCTTGGTGACCTCGAACGTCGGCGGGTTGGGCGAGGCGGTCATCGACGGTGAAACCGGAATGTCCTTTCCGCCACGCGATACCGCGCGCCTGGCGGCGGCTGTCCGCTTGGTTCTCGACGACCCGCACGCCGCCCAGCAACGCGCGATCGCCGCCCGCGAGCGGCTCACCTCGCAGTTCGAATGGCACGCGATCGCAGACGAAACCGCGCAGGTGTACCTGGCCGCCAAACGCCGTGAGCGCGAACCACATCGGCGCCGACCCATCATCGAACACGCCCTGCCCGGCCGCTGATCAGACGTGCCGACTGGCGGGGATCGTGGATTGATCCCCGCCAGTGGCGTTGTGTGGTTGGGCTCAGAACAGGCCGGTGTCGACGGTGGTGTCCACATCGACGTCGGTGTTGACCTGACCGGAGTTGTCAGTCGAGTTGTCCTGTCCGGAGTTGTCGACCGAGTTGTCGACCGAGTTGTCCACCGAGTTGTCCTCGATGCTCGACCCGCCCGAGATGCCGCCGGTCACGCTGCCGTCGATATCGCCGACATTGGTCTGGTTGCCATCGACATTGGTGGTGGTCGTGTCGTTGTCGTTGATCACGATCCCGCCACCCGAGCCGCCGGCCCCACCGGTGGCGTTGCCGCCGTCGTTGCCGACCCCGATCAGGCCGCCACCGCCGTCACCGCCCGAGGCGCTGCCGCCGCTGCCACCGCTCATGTCGACATCGTTGATCACCGGGCCGTCATTGTCGGAGATGATGTCGCCGCCGGCGGTCTGGTCTCCGCTGTCGTCGATCTCATTGTCCTCACCGATGTTGACGTTGGAGTCCTCGATATCACCGGTGTTGACGTTCTCGTTGTCATCGCCGACGACGTTGCCGTCGCCCTCGACGTTGGTGGCATCGATATCGCCTGCGGTGCCGGTGTTGACCACCCCGCCGTCGGTGGCGGTGTTGGTGGTCTTGTCACCGAAGGTGATGTCACCGAACTCCAGCCCGAAGTTGCCGATACCCTGCTGCTGATCCTCACCGGCGTGGTTGACCGTGTTGGTCTCCGGGCTCAGGAACCGGGTGTCGTTATGGCTGAGGGTGTCGTTGTTGGACAACACCTCGGTCTGCCGCTGCGGGGTGAACGCGATCCCGTGCGTCTGGGCCACCGCCTGCTGCAGCCCCACCACCGGATCACCACCCCCGTGCACCACCGCCGCAGGCGCCACGGCCGCGGCGGCGTGCTGCAGTTGGGCTGCGGACGCGTTCTGCACGCCGGCACCGCACATGGCCCGTTCTGGATCGTCGACGAAGGCCTGAGCCGAGACCTCGTCACGGAACAGGTTCAGAATCCAGTCGATTACGTTCATCTCAGTGGTCCTTTCGGATGTCTGGTCGCCGACCTCCGGCGAACTGATGCGAACGTTACGAATCCGCGGATATCCCGAAAACGGGCCGAAGCCCCCTCGCTGCGGTGGACGGATGCAGGGTCAACCCAGACCCCTATTAGGGGATTAGGGGCGGTTCTCTGTGAGCAGTTCGCGGTCGCCGAACGGCGACGAGCGTGCGCAAACTGTTGAATTTCAGCGGCGTGGCGTATGCAGACACGCGCGCTCGCGGAAACCAGAGTGCGCGCTAGCGGGAGGCCTTCTTGCGTTCGATGTCGGCAAGGGCCGCGGCCAGTTCCGCGCGCTGCGCCGCCGATGTTTCCCATGCGAGTTGGCGGTTCTTGACCACTTTCGCGGGCGCACCGACGGCGATCGAGAAGTCGGGCACGTCGCCGCGCACGACCGCGTGCGATCCGAGCACGCAACCACGCCCGATCGTGGTGCTGCGCAACACCGTGACCTTGACACCCACCCACGTGTCTGGCCCGATTCGCACCGGCCCCTTGACGATTCCCTGGTCCTTGATCGGCACGTTGATGTCGTCCATACGATGGTCGAAATCGCAGATGTAGCACCAGTCGGCCATCAGCACCGAATCACCCAGCTCGATGTCGAGGTAGGTGTTGATGACGTTGTCGCGGCCGAGCACCACCTTGTCGCCGAACCGCAGCGAACCCTCGTGGCAGCGGATCGTGTTCTTGTCGCCGATGTGCACCCAGCGGCCGATTTCCATGGTCGACAGCTCCGGCGTCGCCTCGATCTCGACGCCCTTACCGAGGAAGACCATCCCGCGGGTGATGATGTGCGGATTGCGCAGCTTGAACTTCAGCAATCTCCAGTACCGCACCAGATACCACGGGGTGTAGGCGCGGTTGGCCAACACCCATTTCAACGACGCCAAGGTCAGGAACTTCGCCTGCCTCGGGTCACGCAATCGCGACCCTCGCCAGCGCTTGTGCAGCGGCGCGCCCCACATGGTCGTCATGGCCGGAAAGCCTACGCGAGCGTCCGAATCGGCAACGGTTACCCTCACGTGGACCGATGACGAGAAACGGGAAGGATCGAGTGTTCCGGCGATTGACCGTGCTGGCAGTGTCCTTACTGACGGCGCTGATCACGGCCACCCTGGCGGGCTGCCAGGACACCACCTCCTGGGTCGAGGCCAAGGCCGCTGACGGCTGGGCCGCCCAATACGGCGATGCCGCCAACAGCAGCTACCAACCGGTGGCGGGTGCCGACACGCTGCGCCTGGAATGGATGAGGTCGGTCAAGGGTGACCTCGCCGCGGCGGTGGCACTCGGCACCGGCAGCTATCTGGCCGTCAACGCGCAGACCCCAGACGGATGCTCGCTGATGGTGTGGGAGGCCGACAACAAGGCGCGGCAGCGTTGGTGCACGCGCCTCGTACAGGGCGGGGGCGCGTCCAGTCCTCTGTTCGACGGCTTCGACAACCTCTACATCGGACAGCCCGGCGCCATGCTGTCGTTCCCCCCGACGCAGTGGATCCGCTGGCGTCAACCGGTCATCGGGATGCCGACCACAGCGCGGATCCTGAGCCCGGGTCACCTGCTGGTCGTGACGCACCTGGGTCAGGTGCTGGTTTTCGACGCCCACCGCGGGACGGTCGAAGGCAGCCCGATCGACCTGGTCGCCGGCGTCGACCCCAAGGATTCCGAGCGCGGCCTCGCCGACTGCCGGCCGGCCCGCCCGCGCTGCCCGGTGGCCGCCGCGCCGGCGTTCGCCTCTGCCACGGGGACCGTCGTCCTCTCATTGTGGGAGCCAGGTGCCGACGCGCCCATCCTCGTGGGCCTGCGCTACCGGCCCGGGCAGTCGCCGTTTCTGACCCGCGAGTGGACCAGCGACGCCGCCGGCGGCGGACCCCTTGCCAGCCCGGTGTTTTCGGCCGACGGATCGACCGTCTACGTCAACGGACGCGACGACCGGCTATGGGCGCTCAACGCCGCCGACGGCAAGGCAAAGTGGTCGGTGCCGCTCGACTACCTCGCCCAAACCCCGCCCTCCGTGTCACCCGACGGGCTGATCGTCGCCGGCGGCGGGCCCGGGGCGAAGCTGACCGGCATCAGGGACGAGGGCGACCGCGGCGAGGTGCAGTGGACCCGCGACGACGTCACGCCGCTGACGACCTCGAGTCGATCCGGCGCCGATCTCGCCTACACCGTCGTGCGCAACGGCGACGGGGAGGACGACGGACAGGCGCTGCTGGTCTTCGATCCCGCCGACGGGCGCACCCTCAACAGCTATCCGCTGCCCAGGGCGACGGGTTGGCCGGTCGGCGTCTCCATCGGAAAGGACCGCCGCGTGGTCACCGCCACCAGCGACGGCATGGTGTACGGCTTCGCACCGGCGTAGTGCACGGCACCGGTCGCGAATCGCATTTGTCACCGCAACGAAACATACGAAGCGCGCGGGCATGCCAGCATGCCACCGTGCGCGTATGGCCCCAGTGAGGCGCCTGCGGGCGCACCCGAGCTAAGGAGACGGATTGTCCGAGTTCCTCGACGCAGTCAACGGTTACGTATGGAGCGACTCGCTGGTCTATCTGTGCCTGGCCGCAGGTGTGTACTTCTCTGTTCGCTCCCGGTTCGTGCAGGTACGCCAGGTGCGGGAGATGGTCCGGCTGATGCTCAAGGGCGAGAAGTCGCCGTCGGGGGTGTCGTCGTTTCAGGCGCTCACGATGTCGCTGGCCGGGCGGATCGGCACCGGCAATATCGCCGGCGTGGCGACCGCGATCGCGTTCGGCGGTCCCGGTGCGCTGTTCTGGATGTGGGCGATGGCCTTCCTCGGCGCGTCGACGTCTTTCGTCGAGTGCACCCTCGGGCAGATCTACAAGACCCGCGACCCGCTGACCGGTGAATACCGCGGTGGGCCCGCCTACTATCTGAGCCGCGCGCTGGCCCACACCCGCGCCGCCGGCGCCTTCAAGGTCTACGGTCTGATTTTCGCCGCGGTCACCGTGCTGGCGTGCGGGCTGCTGCTGCCCAGCGTCCAGTCCAACTCGATGGCATCGGCGATGGAGTCGGCGTGGGGCTTCGACAAGTGGTGGGTCGGTGCAGGCACGGTGATCGTGCTGGCGTTCGTCATCATCGGCGGCGTCAAGCGCATCGCGGCGTTCGCCTCGATCGTCGTGCCGTTCATGGCCGTCGTCTACATCGCCTTGGCCCTCGTCGTCGTAATGGTCAACGCCGAGCGGGTCCCCGAGGTGCTGCAGATGGTGTTCGCCAGCGCGTTCGGCCTGGATTCGGCGTTCGGCGCGATCATCGGCTCGGCGGTGATGTGGGGCGTCAAGCGCGGCATCTACTCCAACGAGGCCGGGCAGGGCACCGGCCCGCACGCGGCGGCCGCCGCGGAGGTGTCGCATCCGGCCAAACAGGGCCTGGTGCAGGCGTTCGCGGTCTACGTCGACACCTTGTTCGTCTGCTCGGCCACCGGCTTCCTGATCCTGTCGACCGGCGCCTACCGCGTCTTCGGGGGCGAGAGTGAGACCGGCCCGGTGATCGCCGAGGGTGGTCTGCTCGCCACCACCGTCGAGGTGGGTCCCGCCTACGCCCAGGCCGGCTTCGACACCCTCTGGAGCGGCGCCGGATCGACCTTCATCGCGGTGTCATTGGCGTTCTTCTGCTTCACGACGATCGTGGCGTACTACTACATGGCCGAGACCAACCTGCGGTTCCTGCTCGGGCGCTTCTCGACGGTGTCGATGCCGGTCATCCGCGGGACCGTGGGATCGAACCTCACCATGGCGCTGCAGGCGCTGATCCTGGTGTCGGTCATCCTCGGCGCGGTGTCGACCGCGACCGAGGCGTGGGTCCTCGGCGACATCGGTGTCGGATTGATGGCCTGGCTCAACATCGTCGGCATCCTGATCCTCCAGCAACCGGCCTACCGGGCACTGTGGGATTACGAGAAGCAGAAGAAGGCCGGACTGGATCCCATTTTCGACCCCCGCGCGCTGGAGATCACCGGTGCGACGTTCTGGGAGAACTACGACCCGCTCGCCGGCAAGGAGCGGGAATCGGTGCGGACTTGAGCCTTACAGCGCGAGCATCGGCGCGACCGCCGCGCGCGGTACCGTCGCCTGAACCGGGCCCGCCGATTCGGGGAACAGCCCGCCCTGGCTGAAGAAGAAGATCAACGAGTCGTCGGTCACCGCGAAGTTCTGGTAGTTCGCGGGATCGGTGCCTTGGCCCGGCGGAACCGGGGCCATGAGGCCCTGCCTCTCCAGGTATCGATCGACCTCGCGGTAGATCACGTCCATGGGCTCGGAGCCCGGCTTGAACAGCGTGTCGAAGGTGATCGGCGCATTCGTGGCGAGGTTCCAGTTGAACGACTGGTAGAAGGTTTGCGGGCGCACCCCGCCGACGTTCTGCCAGACGCTGAACACCACGCTGCGGGTGCCGGTGGTCGGCGGTCCCGATCGGTAGCCGGTACCGTCGGCGTCGAGTTCGTACCGCATCCCGTCCGCGCCCGGGTTCTCGGCGACGTTGACGAAGCCGTCGCGCGCCTGCGTCAGGTAGGCCACCAGCGGCGCCTGGTCGGGATAGTCGTTGGGGAAACTCAATTCGTAGCTGTAGTTCGGCTTTTCGACGTGCACCCGGCATATCTGATCCGGCCCCACCGTGCCCTGCAGGTCAGCACACCCCGGCTGGGCGGCGGCCGCGGGGATGGCGGCGGCGCCGGCGACGGCGGCCACCGCAACCAGAGCGGTCCACCTGAAATTGCGCATCGACGTCCTCGCAGCCCGCGCCGGTCCGGATACCGGCGTATCTCCGCAAGGATACGTGGACGCTCAGCGCGACGGACGACAAATGAATGCCGTTGCCCGGCTTGCGCCTCCGGTGCCGATGCGGGTGATCACCACCGAAGCTTGCTGTGAGCCGCGCAGGCGAAGCCGCGCGCGCAGCGCGTCGGGGTCGACGTCGACGCCGCGCACCAGGATCTCGGCTGCCCCCACATCGCGCGCCGAAAGCACCTGCCGCAACCGCCGTTCGCTGAAGGCGACTTCGTCGAGCACCTGGAAGCCGCGTACAGCGGGCGGGAGCCGGTCGCCCGACAGGTAGGCGATGTCGGGGTCGAGCTGCCACAGTCCGTGCCGTGCCGCGTAGTGGCGGACCAGCCCCGCGCGCACGATGGCACCGTCCGGGTCGACGATCCACTTCCCCGCGGGTGCCACCGCGCAGTCGTCGGGTTCATCGTCGGTGACCTGTTCGCCGGTGTCCAACAACGAGGCTCGACGCCTGACCCCACCCTCGGTGAGCCCGGCTGACCACAGGCACGCTTCACGCACGCTGCCCGCAAGCGACGTCACCTCGATCTCACCGTCGAAACCCAACCGCCTCACGGCGTCGAAATCGATTCCGGGAGCACATTTCACGACGGTGTCGTGTCGGCGGTAGACATCGAGCAGTTCGTCGAGCGGGGGCGCGTAGTCACGCGGATCGAACCGGCGGCGTCCGGCGCTGCGCCGCGCCGGGTCGAGCACGACGACCGTGCCGTTCGTAATGGGCCGAAGGGCATCGGCGCGGCAGAGGTCCACACCGTCGACGTTGTTGCGCGCCATCGCCAGGCGCACCGGATCGATATCGCTGCCGATCACGACGTCTGCCGATTCGCGGAGCGCGGCCAACTCCGTGCCGATCGAGCACGTCGCGTCGTGTACCCGGGCGCCGCTGAGCCGACGGGCGCGGTGCCGAGCGACCGGTTCGGCGGTGGCCTGCTGCAGGGCTTCGTCGGTGAACAACCAACCATCGGGATTCGAGAGTTTGGCGGCCGCCTTGCGACGCAGCAGCGTGGTCTCGACCAGCACGGCGGCTCGATCACCGAAACGCCTACGCGCCGAAGCGATGTCGGCGACGAGCGTGTTACCGGTCAACCGCAGCGTGGCGGTTTCCCGCAGAGCGTCGACACCCGCAGGGCCGCGCAGATAGTCGACGTCCTCGACGCCGAACGCCACCGTCACGCGGCTGGTTTGACCCCTGTGATCATGACGTTGTAGTACCAGGACTTCGGCACCACACGGCTCCAAAGGTTGGCGTCGACCCAGCTCAACGCGATCCAGCTGTGGAACGCGAATTTCGCATAGCCCCAACCCAATCGGCCGGGTGGGACCGCGGCCTCGAAGGTGCGCAGCGGCCAGCCCAGCATCGCGGCGGTGAACTCGGTGGTCGCGGTCGAGACCTCGACGGCGCCGGCGTTGCTTGCCATGCGCTCCAGGTCGCCCGGTGAAAAGGTGTGCAGGTCGACCACCGCCTCCAACGCGGCTGCGCGCGAGGACTCGTCGAGTTCGGACTGTGGGCGACGCCATCCCGAGAGTCCGGGCAGCTTGGTCAGATTGGTCACCGCCCGCCAGGTCAGCGTCGACAACGGGCGGGCATAGTTCTCCCCAGCGTTCGTCGGCTCGCCGGCGAAGATGAACCGGCCGCCGGGCTTGAGCACCCGCACCACTTCGCGCAGCGACAGTTCTACGTCGGGGATGTGGTGCAACACGGCGTGGCCGACGACCAGGTCGAAGGTGTCGTCGTCGCACGGGATGCCCTCGGCGTCGGCCACCCGGCCGTCGATCTCGAGGCCGAGGTTCTCGCCGTTGCGGGTGGCGACCTTGACCATGCCCGGGGACAGGTCGGTCACCGAACCGCGCCGTGCCACGCCCGCCTGAATCAGGTTGAGCAGGAAGAACCCGCTGCCACACCCGAGCTCCAGCGCCCGGTCGTAGGGCAGCTTGCGCTGCTCGGAGAACGGAACCGTGGCGTCGAACAGGTCGCGGGCGTAGTCAACGCAGCGCTTGTCGTAGGAGATCGACCACTTCTCGTCGTAGCTCTCGGCTTCCCAGTCGTGGTACAGCACCTGGGCCAGTTTTGAGTCGTGGCGGGCGGCTTCCACCTGCTCGGCGGTGGCGTGCGGATTCGGCACCGGAGCCGCGGAGCCGTCGACATCAGAAACAGTGTCGGTTTCCTCAAAGCTCATAACAGGGCAGCCTAGAGGTCGAACGTCGCCTTGGCCGCAGCCAGTACCTGAGGCGAATGCCCGACGAACCGTTGTGCCCAGGCCAGCGCGGCGTCGTAGACGCCGTCGGGCGCCACCATCTGGTCGACGAGGCCCAGCGCGTGCGCCTCCTTGGCATCGATGAACCGACCGCTGAAGACCAGCTCCTTGGCCTTGCTCAGGCCGACGGTGCGAGCCAGTCGGGCGGTGCCGCCTGCGGGTACAAGCCCGGCCAGGATCTCCGTCACACCGAACTTGACGTTGTCGCCGCAGACCCGCCAGTCGACCGCCAGCGCCAGCGTCAGCCCACCCCCCAACGCGTAACCGGTGATAGCGGCGACCGTCGGTTTGGGGATGGCCGCCAGAGCGTCCACGGCCTCCCGGCAGGCCTGTGTTGCCGCGTCGGTTTCCTCGACGTTGAGGCTGCGCAGTTCGGGCACGTCATCACCGGCGGAGAAGATCTCGTGGCCGCCGTACACGATCACCGAATGGATGTCGTCGCGGTCGCCGATGGTTCGCGCAGCGGAGACCAGTTCGCGGTAGACCTGACGGGTCAGGGCGTTGGTCGGCGGGCGCGACAGCAGCAACGTGGCGATGCCGGGCCGCTCATCGCTGGTGTGGACCGAGACGAACTCGCTCATGCCTGGCGCGCGCCGGATCCGTAGCCCTCGGGGCTGCGGCGGTTGCGGGCGGCGTTGTACCGGCCGCTGTCGAAGAACTCGATCTCCCAGTTGCCGGTGTCTTTGTTCGCCGCGAGATGCGGTGTGACGGAGACGATCTGACGTTCCACGGCAAGCACTTCGTCGACGGTGTGGCCGGCGAGCGAGTCCAGCTGGGTCCATGTCGGCGGCAGCAAGAACGTCCGGCCTGCGGCGAAATCGTCGAGCGCTTGCTGCGGGGTGATCCAGTCTGCCGTGTCGGTCTCGGTGTTGTCGCCGTCGGCGCGTTGGCCCTCCGGCAGGGCGCCGACGAAGAAGTAGGTGTCGTATCGGCGAGTGCGTTCTTCCTTCGGCGTCACCCAATTGGCCCACGGCCGAAGCAGATCGGCGCGCAGCACCAGCTTCTCGCGGTGCAAGAAGTCGGCGAACGACAGCGACCGGTTGACCAGCGCGGCGCGTGCCTCGTGGTAGACCGAGGCGTCATCGACCAGGACGTCGGGATCGTCGGCGGCCCCGGCGAACAACACCCCGGACTCCTCGAACGTCTCGCGTGCCGCCGCGCACACCAGCGCCTGCGCCAGGTTCGGCTCGACGTTCAAACGCTCTGCCCACCAATCGGGTTCGGGTCCGAACCAGTCGATGTCGGCGTTGCGGTCGCGGTCGTCGACACCGCCGCCGGGGAACACCATCACGCCGGCGACGAAATCCATCGCCGAGTGCCGTCGCATGAGGAAAACTTCAACTCCTCGAGCGAGTCCATTCCGTTGGTCGCGGATCAGCATCACGGTCGAGGCGGGCCTCGGCGTCAGTGGTTCTTCGGTCATGCTCGTCTCCTGTGCGCGGCCCGGCTCCTGGCGCGACGCGCGAAGTACCGCCCGTCGACGACCTCGAGCGTGATCGCCTGGCCGAAGGCTTTGGAAAGGTTCTCGGCGGTCAGCACGTCGGGCAGCAGCCCGGAGTCGACCACTTTGCCCTCGGACAAGATCAATCCGTGTGAGAAACCGCGCGGAATCTCCTCGACGTGGTGGGTCACCAGAACCATCGCCGGGGCGTCCGCGTCCTCGGCCAGATCCTCGAGCCGGGCCAGAAGTTCCTCGCGTCCACCGAGGTCCAGTCCGGCGGCGGGCTCGTCGAGCAGTAGCAGTTCGGGGTCGGTCATCATCGACCGTGCAATCAGCACGCGCTTGCGTTCGCCTTCGGACAGAGTGCCGTACGTGCGCATTGCCAGGTGTTCGGCGCCGACGCTTTCGAGCATGTCGATCGCCTGCTCGTAGTCGACGTCGTCGTAAGCCTCGCGCCAGCGGCCCAGGACCGCGTAGCCGGCCGAGACCACCAGGTCGCGCACCACCTCACCGTCGGGCACCCGCTGCGACAACGCCGAACTACTCAGACCGACCCGCGACCGCAGTTCGGACATGTCGGTTCGGCCGAGTCGCTCGCCGAGCACGTACGCCGTCCCCGACGACGGATGCTCCAGCGCCGCCGCGATGCGCAGCAGCGAGGTCTTACCCGCACCGTTGGGACCGATGACCACCCAGCGCTCGTCGAGTTCAACCGCCCACGTGATGGGGCCGATCAGGGTCTGGCCCCCGCGCCGCAACGACACCTTGGCGAAGTCGATCAGCACGTCGGGGTCGGCTGGATCTCCTTCGGTGGTGGACACTCGCCCATCGTAGACAGGCGACTTGGGCGTGATTCCGTTCGCCCAGCGATCGATTTCACACCCAAATCGCCCGCGCGCCTGCGCCGAGCATCGGCGACGGAAGTTGTCGCGCGCCTGCGGCAAGCCTCGGCGACGGAAGTTGTCGCGCGCCTGCGGCGAGCCTCGGCGACGGAAGCCCACCCGCTCGCCGCCACCACCCTCTCCGGCGTGACCCTCAAGAAGAACTGCACCAGCGGGCCGATCCCGAATGCATAGACGACGGTCCCGACGCCGACCGTGCCGCCGAGTAGCCAGCCGACCGCCAACACCGTCGCCTCGATCGAGGTACGGACAACGCGCACCGACCACCCGGTGCGCTCGACCAGGCCGGTCATCAGCCCGTCGCGCGGCCCCGGTCCGAGGCCGGCGCCGACGTAGAGCACGGTGCTGACCGCGTTGAGCACCACCGCGCCCACCATCATCGTGTTGCGCACCGGCAGCGACGTGGGCGTCGGCAGCAGCCACAGCGCGGCGTCGACCGTAATCGCGATGACGACGACGTTGGCCACGGTGCCCACACCGGGCCGGTTGCGCAGCGGAATCCAGGCCAACAGCACGACCACGCCCACGACCGCCGAAGCCACGCCGATCGTCATCCCGGTGTGCCGGGACAGACCCTGATGGAAGACGTCCCAGGGATCCAATCCGAGCCCGGCGCGCACCATGGCCGCCATCGAGAAGCCGTAGCCGGTCAAGCCGACGAGAAGGACCAGGCCGCGAACGACCCCTCTATGCATGGTGTGGGAAGCGCACCTTGATGAGTTCGAGTTCGCGGGCCATGCGTTCGGCGTCGCGGTCGACGTAGTCAGCGTGGGCGACGGGCTGCTGCCACGCCAGGGTCGAGGCGAGGCGGCGACTCAAGCGAGGTATCCAGTTTAAGCTCATGGGCTCCATCGTTGGCTCTAACTGGCTTGCCTTTCAATAGCCAGTTAGGCGATACTGGCCTGCAATGACACTTGAATCGCCCGCCCGAACGCTCAATGTGGACCTTCTGGCCCGCGAGTTGGGCAACTGGCGCACCTCCAGTCGAAGTGGACCCGTTTACCAGGGTCTGGCCGACGCCCTTCGTCTGCTGATCATCGACGGACGTGTTCCGGTCGGCGCACGCGTGCCCAGCGAACGCGCACTCGCCGACACGCTGCGGGTGTCACGCACCACGGTCACCGCCGCTTACACCCAGCTGCAGGAGGACGGATATCTCCTCGCGCGCCGCGGCGCCCGCAGCACCACCGCGCTACCCGTCGCACCTGCAGCGCGCGTCGAGCCCGCCACAGCGTCGGTGAGCCTGGCCGCGGCGGCGTTGTCGGCTCCGGCCGCCGCGGTGATGGAGGCCTTCACAGAGGCGACCCGCGACGTCACGCCCTATCTGCACGCGCCGGGACACGAACTCGTCGGCGTTCCGGCGCTGCGACATGTGATCGCCGAAAGGTATTGCGAGCGTGGGCTTTCCACCGAGCCGGACGAGATCATGGTGACCACCGGGGCGCTGCACGCCATCGGGCTGATCCTGACGACATATGTTCAGCCCGGTGACCGCGTACTCGTCGAACAACCGACGTACCACGGCGCGCTGTCCTCGATCGCAACCGCAGGCGCTCGCCCCGTCCCGGTCGCGATGACCGAAACCGGCTGGGATTTCGACGCACTTCAGAACACGCTGCACCAGATGTCGCCGACGCTGGCGTATCTGATCCCCGACAACCAGAACCCGACGGGTATGACCATGCCCGCCGCGGGCCGGAAACAGCTGGCGCACATCATCGCCGAGACCCGCACCCGCACCGTCATCGACGAGACCATCCTCGACATGTGGCTCGACGAGCCCGCGCCCGGCCCGGTTGCGGGCGAGATGACGTCGCGACGCGATCTGGTGCTGACGGTCGGCTCGATGTCGAAGTCGTTCTGGGGTGGGCTGCGGGTCGGCTGGATCCGTGCGGAGCGCGCCACCATCGCCACCATCGCCGCGCTGCGACCGTCGATCGACATGGGCACGGCAGTGCTCGAACAGTACGCTGCGGCAAGACTTCTCGCCCGACGCGACGAGTTGCTGCCAGAGCGGCGCGAGATCTTGCGCAGCCGTCGCGCATATCTGCAGTCGCTGCTGAGTCAGCACCTGCCCGATTGGGAGCCCGGCCCGGGCGCCGGCGGTATGTCGTTGTGGGTGCGGCTGCCTGCCCCGATGAGTACGGCGCTATCGGCGGCGGCCTCCCGGCTGGGCCTCGACCTGCCCGCGGGCCCGCGGTTCGGGGTGGACGGCACCCTCGAGCGGTTCGTCCGCGTGCCGTACGCGCTACCCGAGGAGCAGTTGGGTGAGGCGGTGGAACTGCTCTCGCGGGCGTGGCGCAGCGTCACCGGGCTGTCGGCGCCGGAGCCGACGACCGTCGTCGTCTAGCGAAGCTCCGCGTGGGCCCACACGCAGTCCGTGAGCGACCGTGTTTGTCCCGCGACACGCCGCATTTTCGCGTACAAATGCGGTCGCTCGCGCCCCACGAAACGCCCCCGTTCAGTCGGGGATCTCGACGCGGCGCACCACACCGTCGACAGCATCGGCGGCCTCGATCTCACCGCGCGTGATACCGAGAATGAACAGCACGGTGTCCAGGTACGGCTGGCTCAGCGACGCGTTGGCGACCTCCCGCAGCGCGGGCTTGGCGTTGAACGCCACACCCAGACCCGCGGCGGCGAGCATATCGATGTCGTTGGCACCGTCGCCGACGGCCACCGTCTGCTCCATCGGCACACCGGCCTGCTGCGCGAAATCCCTGAGCGCCTTGGCTTTTCCGGCCCGGTCGATGACGGGGCCGATCACCCGGCCGGTCAATTTGCCGTCGACGATCTCGAGTTCGTTCGCGGCGACGAAATCCATCATCAGCTCGTGCGCCAGCGGTTCGATGACCTGACGGAAGCCGCCGGACACGATGCCGCAGTGGTATCCCAGCCGCCGAAGCGTGCGCAGCGTGGTACGGGCACCGGGCGTCAACTCGATCTGGTCGGCGACGTCGTCGAGCACGGACGCGGGCAGGCCGGCGAGTGTCGCCACGCGCCGGTGCAGGGATTCGGCGAAGTCGAGTTCGCCGCGCATGGCGGCCTCGGTGACCTCGGCGACCGCGGCCTCGGCACCCACCTTGGCCGCCAGCATTTCGATCACCTCACCCTGGATCAGGGTCGAGTCGACGTCGAAAACGATGAGCCGCTTGGCTCGTCGCGTCAGGCTGAAATCCTCGAGCGCGACGTCGATCTCCTGGGCGACCGCCACGCGCGCCAGCGTCTGCTGCAGTTCGTCATAGACCGCGCGCGACGGCACCGAGACCCGCAGCTCCAATCCCGTCACCGGGTAATCCGATATGCCACCGATCGTGTCGATGTTGACCTCGAGCCGCGCGAGTTCGCGGGCCACCACCCCGAACTCCTCGGCGGTGATCGGACGACCGAGGACGACGATCGTGTGCGTCGACGGTTCCCGCATGACCGGCTCGCCGTCGCTGCGTTCGATCGTGACGTCCAGGCCCACTTCGCGGATCGCCGCCGTCACGGCGTCACGAAGCTCGGCGCTTCCCGCGACTTCCGCCGATCCCGCGACCAGCACACCCAAGGTCAGCCGGCCGCGGATCACGACCTGTTCGACGTTGAGCAGCTCGACCTGGTGACGCGACAGCACCTCGAACAACGCCGAGGTCACGCCCGGCTGGTCGCGGCCGGTGACCGTGATCAGCAGCGATGCGCGTTCGCGTGATTTACCGGTCATGCCGCAATCGTGTCAGGTACGAACGTTCGCGTCGTCCAGCCGGGTCACATCGCCGTCCGCGGGCCCATGGCTGCGTCCGACGTGTGCCTCCGCGCGCATCCGCTCCACCATGTGCGGGTAGTGCAGCTCGAACGCGGGTCGCTCCGAGCGGATTCGGGGCAGCTCGGTGAAGTTGTGCCGCGGCGGCGGGCACGACGTCGCCCACTCCAGCGAGTTGCCGTAACCCCACGGATCGTCGACGGTCACCGGCTCGCCGTACCGCCAGCTCTTGAAGATGTTCCACACGAACGGCAGCGTCGAGATGCCCAGGATGAAGGCGCCGATGGTCGACACGACATTGAGCGTGGTGAACCCGTCGGTCGGCAGGTAGTCCGCATACCGGCGCGGCATACCCTCGTCGCCCACCCAGTGCTGCACCAGGAACGTGACGTGGAACCCGATGAACGTCAGCCAGAAGTGCAGCTTGCCCAACCGTTCGTCGAGCAACCGGCCCGTCATCTTCGGGAACCAGAAGTAGATTCCCGCGTAGGTCGCGAACACGATCGTGCCGAACAGCACGTAGTGGAAGTGCGCGATGACGAAGTAGCTGTCGGTGACGTGGAAGTCCAGCGGCGGGCTGGCCAGCAGCACGCCCGACAGACCGCCCAGCAGGAACGTCAGCAGGAACCCGATCGAAAACAGCATCGGTGACTCGAATGTCAACTGGCCCTTCCACATCGTGCCTATCCAGTTGAAGAACTTGATACCCGTAGGCACGGCGATCAGGAACGTCATGAACGAGAAGAAGGGCAACAACACCGCACCCGTGGCGTACATGTGGTGTGCCCACACCGCGATCGACAGCGCCGCGATCGCGATGGTCGCGTAGATCAGCGTCGTGTAGCCGAAGATCGGCTTGCGGCTGAACACCGGGAAGATCTCGCTGACGATGCCGAAGAACGGCAGCGCGATGATGTACACCTCGGGGTGGCCGAAGTACCAGAACAAGTGCTGATACAACAGCACACCGCCGTTGGCGGGATCGTAGATGTGCGCGCCGAGATGCCGGTCGGCCGCCAGCCCGAACAGCGCGGCGGTCAGCAACGGGAAGGCCAGCAGCACCAGGATCGACGTCACCAGGATGTTCCAGGTGAAGATCGGCATCCGGAACATCGTCATACCGGGTGCCCGCATGCACACCACAGTCGTGATCATGTTCACGCCACCGAGGATGGTGCCCAGACCCGAAATGGCCAGACCCAGGATCCACAGGTCACCGCCGGCGCCCGGTGAGTGGATCGCGTTGCTCAGCGGCGCGTACGCCGTCCAGCCGAAGTCGGCCGCACCACCGGGGGTGATGAAACCGGAGATCGCGATCAGGGCGCCGAACACGAACAGCCAGAACGACAGGGCGTTCAGCCGGGGGAACGCGACGTCGGGGGCACCGATCTGCAGCGGCAGCACCAGGTTGGCGAAGCCGAACACGATCGGCGTCGCGTAGAACAGCAACATCACCGTTCCGTGCATGGTGAACAGCTGGTTGAACTGCTCGTTGGACAGGAACTGCAGTCCCGGCATCGCCAGCTCGGTCCGCATGAACAGCGCCATCAGCCCGCCGATGAAGAAGAAGATGAAGCAGGCGACGCAGTACATGATGCCGATCATCTTGTGATCGGTGGTGGTGATGAGCTTGTAGATCAGGTTGCCCTTGGGGCCGAGTCGCTCCGGGAACGGACGCCGTACCTCGAGTTCTCCGATAGGGGGCGCTTCGGCTACCAACAGGTCCTCCATACATCCAGGTCGGGACATCCCGGGGTTGTCTCGATGAATCCTAGCGGGCCTCCGATCATGAATGCTCGGGGGTCCTACAAAGCGTCGTAATCGGCCAGCACACGGCTTTCGGCCCGGGAGCTGGCCGGATGTTACCGTCGGCGACGTGTTGATCGGCCGAGCGCGCAGGGCCCTCGTCGCCGCCAGGATGCTGGGCCTGGCCGCGCTCGCGACCGCGGTCGGCATGACCGTGATGAGCGGCTGCGGGTCCCCCGATGGGGAGTCGTCAGACACCGCCGCCCCGCAGACGATCGTCACCAGCACGACGAGCATCGCCGGCGCCGGGGTGCTGGGCAATCAGCGGCGCCCCGACGAATCGTGTCCGGCTGAACCGGCACCGGTGGACCCGGGACCCCCCGAGCGCATGGTGCGCCACGCCGCGGGCGAGACGCTGGTACGCGCCGACCCACAGCGCATCGTGGTGCTGTCCGGCGACCAGCTCGACGCTCTGTGCGCGTTGGGACTGCAGTCACAGATCGTGGCCGCGGCGCTGCCCGACGGCTCCGATAGCCAGCCGTCGTACCTGGGCCAGGTCATCCACGACGTGCCGGGCGTCGGCACCCGCAGCGAACCGGACCTCGACGGCATCCGCGCAGCCGCACCCGACCTGATCCTCGGTTCTCAGGCGTTGACGCCGGAAGCCTTCGGGCCACTGTCCGACATCGCCCCGACGGTGTTCTCCGGCCCGCCC
Source organism: Mycobacterium sp. 852002-51152_SCH6134967 (assembly GCF_001667105.1). Classification (NCBI taxonomy): domain Bacteria; kingdom Bacillati; phylum Actinomycetota; class Actinomycetes; order Mycobacteriales; family Mycobacteriaceae; genus Mycobacterium; species Mycobacterium sp. 852002-51152_SCH6134967. The sequence continues at coordinate 174,484 of NZ_LZIK01000042.1, forward strand.
GGCGCGGCGTGGCAGGACAACCTGCGCACCGTGGGCGCCGCGACCGGACGACAGGACGCCGCGAACGGGTTAGTCGAGGGATTCGAGCGCGCTGCCGACAAGACCGGCGCCGACAACGACGCCACCCACTTCCAGGCGTCGGTCGTGCAGTTCACCGACACCACGATGCGCGTCTTCGGCGTCGAGACCTTCCCGGGCAGCGTGCTGGCCGATGTCGGCGTCGATCGCCCTGTGACACAACGCTTCACCGACAAGCCCTACATCGAGGTGGGAGTCACCGACACGGATCTCGGAGACAATCCCGACCTGTCGATCGCCGACGGCGACATCGTCTACGTGTCCTTTGACTCGCCGTCTGCGCGCGACCGCGCGCCCGCGGTGTTCGAGAGCGATGCGTGGAAGAAGCTGGGCGCGACGCGGGACGGCCGGGTCTTCGCGGTCAACAACGAGGTGTGGCAGACCGGGGAGAACATCGTGGCCGCACGCGGCATGCTCGCCGACCTGCAATGGCTCAACGCTCCGATCAATTAGCGTTGTCGGCGTGTTCCACGTCCTGAAATCGACCTATCTGCAACCGCCCGAGGTCGTCAACGAGACCCGGCCCGCCCACCTCGAATGGCTCAAGAACGAGGTCAGCGCCGGCCGGATCGTGTTGGCGGGCCGCCTGGAGGACGAGTCGGGCGCAGTTCTGATCACCGGCGACATGGATGCCGAGCAGGCGCAGGACGTCGTCGACCGCGATCCCTACACGGCCGCCGGCGTCGCGCGATACGAACGGCTGTCGTTCAACGGGGCGTTCCGGGCCACCGGTCTCTAGCGGGCCTGGGAGAAAACTCACAGCTTCGGCAGGAATCATCGGGGCAAGCGGCCCTGTTGGTCGTTGCAGGCCGGTCGCAGTGTCAGCGACGGCTTTGTCGATAGTCGATCGGAACGAAAAGAAGAAGGTCGTAATGAGCACCGTTGCCGCATATGCCGCACCGTCGGCATCCGAACCACTGGTCAAGACCACCATCACCCGACGCGAGGTCAGACCGCACGACGTGGCGTTCGACATCCACTTCGCGGGCATCTGTCATTCCGACATTCACACCGTCCGCGACGAGTGGGGCCGCGCGAACTATCCCGTGGTTCCCGGGCACGAGATCGCCGGTATCGTCACCGAGGTCGGTTCGGAGGTCACGGGATTCAGGGTCGGCGACCGCGTCGGCGTCGGTTGCTTCGTCGACTCCTGCCGCGAATGCGCGCAGTGTCGCGCGGGCGAGGAACAGTACTGCGCCAAGGGCATGGTCGGCACCTACAACGCGATCGGTCGTGACGGTGAGCCGACACAGGGCGGCTACAGCGGCGCGATCGTGGTGGACGAGAACTATGTGCTGCGCATCCCCGACAGCCTCCCGCTCGACGCGGCGGCGCCGCTGCTGTGCCCAGGGATCACGTTGTATTCGCCTCTGCGCCACTGGAATGCGGGTCCAGGAACCCGCGTGGCGGTCATCGGTCTGGGCGGGCTGGGCCACATGGGCGTCAAGCTCGCACACGCGATGGGCGCACATGTGACGGTGCTGAGCCAGTCGCTGAAGAAGATGGAGGACGGGCTGCGCCTCGGTGCCGACGAGTACTACGCAACCTCTGACCCGGAGACGTTCTCCACGTTGCGCGGATCGTTCGACCTAATCCTGAACACGGTGTCGGCCAACCTCAACTTGGGCCGCTATCTCGGACTGCTCGCACTCGACGGCACGATGGTCGAGCTGGGTATGCCGGAGCAGCCCATGTCGGTACCCGCCGGCGCGCTGATCTCCGGACGGCGCCGCCTCGCCGGCTCACTGATCGGCAGCATCGCCGAAACGCAGGAGATGCTCGACTTCTGCGCCGAGCACGGCGTGCGACCCGAAATCGAGGTCATCACACCCGATTACATCAACGAGGCCTATGAGCGGGTGGTGGCCTGCGATGTGCGCTACCGCTTCGTGATCGATACGCAGTCACTGCGCTGATAGGACCGGTTGTCAGACGCCGTAGGGGCGATCAGAATTGGCGAACGTCTCCGGCGTTGACGAAAAGTCCGTGACCGGTGGCGTCATAAGTGATGCGGGTCCGCAGATTCTCGTCTTGAATGGTCCAGCCGTCGATGTGATATGTCTGCCCAGCGTCCACGACGATGTCTCCGCCGGGGGTTTCGTTCGCTGCAGGGACGAGGCCCCGCTCCCAGTACATTTGACCGGTGCCACGCACAACGGCGAGGTTGAGCCGGTTGTTGAATTTCGATGTCTCCCACGGAGCCTGACCCCATGGTTGGCCGTCGACACGCTGACACACCACTATCGGTCCACCGCCGCGCTTCACGTCGTCAGCACTCACCAGGCAACGGATCGTGCCCGACTGGAGAAGCACCAGCTGTCCCGTATCGGCAGCCGCCGGCGGCGCCAGGACCACCGCACCGAGAATGGAGACACCCAAAGCCGTCACTGCCCGCCGAATCATGCCCGTCTCCACCGTCGTGCTACGCCGTTACCTTCAGCCGGGAATCGTCTCACGGGGCTGATCGTGACAGGCCGATTTCCTACGAAGTCGGCGGGTGCAACCGGTCACAGCGCCTTCACTGATGGCACTTGGCGACCGGTATAAAGCTGTTGCCTGACGCGCTACCGTGTGATTTCGACGAAATGGAGGCCGTTTCCCGACGCGCGATAATCGCACCTGCTGCGCGTAGCGTTGACGCCATGGCGCCGACGTTGCCGGGCTTCGACGAGTGGCTGAATGCCGCTCTGATCGAGGAGGCAGACAGGGTCGGCGAATCCATCGAGACATACATCGGCCGCGCCGTCGCCGCTCGGATGATCATCGAACGGGCGCGCCGCGGTGAGGGCGATGTGCGCGAACTCATGGCGCACGTCAAAACGTTGAACCTGGACACGCACGACCCGGTCACAGCCCTTGCCGAGGGTGCCGTCATCTCCGACCCCGACCGACTGCGCGCGCTCTATGACAGTGGTTTGCTCAACGCGGAACGCGCCCGCAGCCTCGACCGCATCGTCGGCATGGTGGTGGCCGCGGTCGGGGTGCCGTCAGCCGCGGTGACACTGATCGATCGCGACACCCAGTACATGTGCAGCGCAATCGGTCTGACCGGCGAAATGGCGGTCAGACGGCAAGGCCCTTTGAAGGGTTCTCTCGGACGCGAGGTTCTCGTCACCGGCAAGCCGCTCGTCGTCGCCGATGCCCGGAAGGAACCGCTACTGCGCGACCATTGGGCGGTGAAGGAGGGTGTCGTCGTGGCTTACGCGGGCTTCCCCCTGACGGACGCCCAGGGACACACGATCGGCACGCTCATCGCCTGGGATACCAGGCCTCGCCAATGGATGCCCGGCCATGTCCAGGTGATGGAGGACTTCGTGATGGTGCTGCGCGCGCGCCTGTTCGGCGTCAATCCGGACTGACCTCGTAGCCGGCTAGAAGTCCCAGTCCTCGTCTTCGGTGACGACGGCCTTGCCGATCACGTAGCTCGACCCCGACCCCGAGAAGAAGTCGTGGTTCTGCACAGCTATGTGTTCAGAAGCGTGAAAGTCTGCGCTAACAGCGATAATTCATATCTGCTGATACCTCCAGATACCCCCGAACACCGGAAGAATGTGGGCAAAATGTGGGCACAGCAGCTTCTCGCATTACGGCTCCGGTCGGTGTATGTCTGAGCCGATGCGTCGGCTCAGGGTCAGCAACACCACCACGGGGAACTCTTCGAGGCGTGAATCACCGGGTCACCCCCGGAGGCAGTGTCAGATTTGAACAAGGCTGCGTTTGGGTTTGGGTGGGCCAGTAAGTCGATCACGGTTGGGGCTGGCCCCGCCGGTGGTGAAGCACCGCGAGCAGAGCAATCCTCGTACATCCTTGGTGCGTCGACCGGGTCAGGCCTGCGCGTCACTGCTCATGAGGCTCCGATAGTGGAGGCCACAGCCGACGGCTTCCGCCACTCGGCCCAGTGCAACGCGAGCCACTCGCGCTGGCGTGCTGTCGTGGCGACGTGGAGCGGTTCGCCATGCATCTCGTAATACAGCGCATAGGGCTTGAGCGGCTCCGCCACGTCAACAGTGCCGTCGCCCGTGACAGCAAGCAGACCCTGATCGAAGAGGCGGTGCAGGTCGCGACGCAACAACAGCCCGCCCTCGATGTCGTGACGCCCGATTTCCGCGTAGCTGTACAAGTGGCAGGCTTCAAGCGCCTCGGCGGGCGCGGGTCCGGAGAACGCACAGACGGTTCCGTACTTGCGCACCAGCTCGGCACGAAAAGCGGGCTGGCCGATGCGCACGCTCACCTGGCGGATGGTGTGACCGCCGCTAATCGCTTGAGCTTGAGCCATGGTCACCGGTGTGAGGGCAGTGGGTCCGGCGGCGGCGGCAACGGCGGATGCGAACTGGTCCCAGTCGATGCGTCGGATGCTGTTCTGCGAGTATCCAGTCAGCTCCCGCAGGGTGGAGCCGTCCAAGAGACCTGCTAGGTCGACCCAACCCTGCTGATGATCGGTTCGGTACCGGGTCACCTCCACCTCGTCCACGACAGGCACCTCGAACTCCGCGTGACAGTCATCGCAACGGAATCGCGGCGACTTGGTCTTGCGCGCCGCGATGTTCGTCGTCGAGCAGTTCGGGCATCGAGTGATCATCTTGGTGCCCGGCCACTGCTCGATGCTGGCCACTGCTGACGCACCAATCAGACTCACCTCGTCCCAGAACACCAAGCGGTCCCCGACAGCCATCTGCTTCGAGTTGGCGACGTTGCTGTCATAGCTGTAGTGGCTGGACGGGTCGTCGTCGTACGTGGTGTAGCCACCCAGTCGTCGGTAGTCCGATTTGGTGGTCACCAACCAGGCTCGGGTGTCGTTGCCCGTAGCCGGTGCGAAGCTGAAGCCGAGTGCTTGCAAGGTCTTGACGACGGTCTGCTGGCCGCCAGAGAAGTCGCTGGCCGTGAGGAACTGCCCGGTGGCGTAGCCGTGTGCCGCGCCCACGATCGCCTTGGAGTCGTACTGCCGCCCATGTTCGGCCAAGCGGTACAACCTGGCGGCAGCGAACCCGTAGCGCGTCAAGAACTCGTCTGCACCTAGCTCGTCGTACTCGCCCATTGCTTGCAGGACGGCCTCGCGCGTGATGTCTGAAAGTGCCACGACGGGAATGTAGCCAACACGGACGACATCGGAGGCCGGATGCGAAGGCCCTGCCTCTCCAAGAACTGCCAGTCTCGAACTTCGCTGGCGGCGGTCGTAACATGAGGCTGTCGGGGAGCGATCAATCACGAGGGCTGTCCAGATTTGCTGCACCGCCGCCAAGCATGCGCGCGTCCGGGGGAACTGTTAATGAAGAAGTTGTCGATTGTGGCACTTGCCGGTGCATCTGTTGGTTTAGTGCTGGCTCCGGTAGCGCAGGCGAACTGCTGTGAAGACGAGTTTGACTGGGCGGACCCATACGTCAACGCGCTGAGGAACCACGACCTGGGCTACTTAGTCGATAGTCGCGGCATCCCTGTGGCGCTGGCCGCCGAAGCGGTATGTAAGGGTTCCTCAGCCAACGGCATTGCCGACGAGTACGATATCGGCCTCGCGACCGCTGAGCAGATCGCCCGCGCTGTCTACCTCGACGTCTGCCCGGAGATGGCTCCGTGAATCAGATGTGGGTGAACCGGACCGTCGCCACCACGATGATGTTCGTAGCAGTAGGCGGCGGAATCATCTACACAAGTGCGCCAGCGATGGCATGTGCGTGGACACCAACCATCGAGTCGAACTACTACGCCACCTCGCTCGACTATCCCGATCATGTTCAGGTCATGTGCGAGCTGACCGTGGAGAACATCACCTGGGACGGCGTCTCGCATTGGTCCCACGCGGAGAATAGGTGGATGCCGCTCGGACATGGGACCGCCCGCCACTACCGTCCGGCTGGCCTCGGCGGTGGCGTTGACTCGTACCCGGTGGAGATCTACTGGAAGGAGGGGCAGTGGGTAGTGAATCCGGTGTAACCACCTCTGCCACATCGAAGGGTTGGGCCTCGCTCAGGAAGGCGGTAGTTGTTGTAGCCGGGACGATATCGACTGCCGCAATTGGCCTGGGTCTACCTGCGTCGGCTCGAGCTGACATCACTCCTAACCATGACAGCATGATCACCACAAACGCCTGCGAGGACATCCTGCTGGGCTGGTCCGATGGCCAGATCCTCGACAACCTCTCGAATCGGTATGGAGTTTCAAGTCAGCAGGCGTTGCAGGTCATCACCGAAATGCGTCTTCCAGGGAACTGTGCGTACGACGAGAACTTTTGATGACTAGATTACTTGCCGTCGTTGCCTCCGCCCTGTCCGTGCCGTTGCTATGGGCAGTTCCCACCGCTCACGCTGATGCCTATTGCGAGCTTGGCAACCTGCTCATTCCGGAAGAGGTGCACCATGTGGGCACCTACCGCGACGCCACCTGCGCGATGGTTGCCGACCTTGTCCTGACCAGTGATGACGGCAATTGCATCAACGCGGTGATCGAATACGTCGTAAGTCGCGGTTACGACCCCTACGTGGGCAAGGACATCGCGCTGCACAACTGCTGAACGGGGATCGGTCTTCGCTACGCCGTTACTCTTCACTACCGGCTGACGGACGTACCAGGGGGCTGGCGGTGGGCCAGCAGGCAAGACCGATCGTCGTGATCAGGACCCCTTCGCAAGAAGGTGCAGGGCGTCTCGTCGAGATCGTCCAACACCTAACGCTGCTCCTCCTCGGCCCGTCGGCGCTCAGCGTTGCGGCGGTGTGCCGCTAGGTGGCTTGCGAGCGTGGCCGGGCGACGCGGGTCTTGAAGTGACCTTGTCGCGCCCTCCGTGGCGGGGCTGCGGCGTAGTTTCCGATGAAAGTAAAGACAACCGATCGGGGAGAAATGTCATATCTGGACGCACCGCTGCGCATGATCTCGATTCAGTTGCCCGACTCGGCGTTCAAGTCTCACCGGACGCTGCACGGCGGTGATCCGGATCTATATCCGGTCATCGTCGGATTCAGTCGGCCTGTGACCGACTACGAACGTCTGGCACTCCGAGATTTCGGCGTGATCGGCGAAGACACTGACCGGATGTGGGCACTGATTGAGGACACTACGTTGGAGGCCATCGCCGACCACCTAGACGAATACAACGCGGAGTTGGACGCGGCAGTGGAAAAGGCCCGACAGATGCAGGACGCGGACCGGGCAGAAGATGAGCGCCTGCGCCAAGAGGCCTTAAAGCTGATCTACCGGCTACGCCGGGACTACGGCTTGGACACGCCTGCCGTGTGAGAATCGAACGCGCCAGATCAACGTGGCGGGAGAAAGCCGACTCTCGGCTCGCCGAGGCGCGTTGTGAGACCGGAACGTCACGTGTGGTGTTCATCTACGCCTCAGTGGATTCTCGCTGTCCTTCCACTCGGCGCGATTACCAACTCGGTTCACGGACAGGCCACACGCCGGGCGCGGCGCGCGCCGTTGGTAGTAGCACGGGCACCGGAACGAGACACAAGGCGACGAGTACAGAACATCTCTTCGGCGAGAGAAGATCACTGATCATGACACTTGACCTCCCATCGCCCGTTCATGCCTGACCAGTACGTCTCGCCTACGTCGTCGATGAGACGGACTGCTTCAGTCTCAGACATATTGAATTGCTGCGTTATCCATGCGATAGCTTCGTTGACCTCGAACGGCATCTCTCCGTTGGTCTTATCAAGGTGGCGTTGATTCTCTGCGCAGAACGCCTCGCCCGGTGTCTCCGCGTAGGCCGTCGGCATGGAGACGAGGATGCTGACGCTGCTCAACGCAGCAACTATGCCCGAACAGATCCTCAACCAGGTCATGCCAATCCCCAGCTCTATGAGGGTGGCCGTGGAACCGCGCCGCCGCCGCAGCCGCCCGGCGGTGCTGGCTGTGGGATAGGTCCGTTGTCCGGGTTGATAACACACTGCATGCCCGGCGATAACAGTCCATACGGATGGCCGATCATCGGTGCCCCGTACTGGATGATGTGCCAGTAAGAACCATCCGGATACTTCACCCCGTCGCAGTAGGCCATTGAGATTTGCGACCCCATTCCGCCTCCCGGGCAGTACCCGGATTGCATGTTGGGCATGTGTGGATCGGGATCGTCAGCACCCGCGACACCGGCTCCGAACAGCGGGATGCTGACAGCGGCAAGAGCGGCACTGATACGTCCGAGGTGCTTGCGGACGTTGTATCCCAACATGGTCGCCGGTCTCCCCTCGCGTACGGCAAACAGGTGGATAGGGATCATTATGGGTTCAACCGCTTTGTAGCAATGCCTTTCCAGCAAATGGGGTGAAACGCATGCGGCGGCTTAGCGCGGATCAACTGGTGTCGCGCACTCGACCGCGTAATCCTCGACGAAGGGACTCATTAGTCGTCGTCTTCTTAACCCGTCCACCTGTACAGGTTGACCAGTCCGTTCTTGCCCCAGTTCGGCCTCGGTGCGGTAGTTTGCTAAGCGGGCGGGGCGCTCATTTGGGGGGATCGATGAGGTACTTCCCGGGCGGCGTCCGCCTGTCTGGGTCCGTGTTTGCGGCAGGAGCGATGATCGCGGTGGGCGCTGTTGTGTGTCCGCCAACCGCCTCCGCCGAGCGGTGTACGAATTTGAATGATTACGTGGGTGACCCCCGGTCGAACGCCGAGATCAACTCGATCGGCGCGAGTACTGGCCAGTGTCCCGCGCCGCTATCCGGCAACTCCGGGGCCTCCAGCACCATCCCGGGCATAACACTGGGTGTCGCTACCGGCCAGCCGTGTACCAACACGGAGAAGTACATCTTCGGCGTCAGCACCGCCGGTCAGCCGATGGCTTGCGGTCACGCTCTTGATGGCGGCGGGATCTGGGGTCCAGCAATTCCCCTAGTGGGAGTACGCGCGCCGGGATCTCCTTTGACGGAGGCACTTGCCGCGCAATCGCCCGACGGCTTGCCGTTGGTGTGTGGGAGTGGCCAGTGGGTCGTGAACTCAGCGTAAGGGTGACTTCCCGACTAACCACTGCGTCAGCCGGATGGCGCGCGAAACATAGATGACAAAGGAATCTGACGATGGCTCAGAGTGAAGAGACTCGACAGAATATCGCCGATTCTAGCGCCGCGAGGAGCTGCGCAAGCAGGAGCGGAAGGCTAACTCGGGAAATTCAAGAGAGTCACCACCACGTGGAGCGCACTCCCGAGGAGGCCGCCAAACTTGAGGAAAGGCTCGCGCGCCTGGAGCGGCAGTGGCAAGACGAAGACCGCCCACCGGTGACGCTGCCTGTGACTCATCTGGATAAGGAGCGGTGACAGTGACCAAGTTGCTGCTCGTGCTGTTGTGCGGCGTGGGGATCGCGATCAGCGCGCCTGCCCCGGCCTTAGCCGATGAGGGCATGTACCTAACCGAGGTGCGTAAGAACGTCAAAGCTTCGCTGACCGACGGCCAGGCGTTCCAACTCGGCCAGGTCGCATGTGAGGCGATCCGCGACGGGTTGAATGCTGGTTTGTCCTTCGGCTCCGCGCGGGCCAACGCTGACCGGGCAGTCGGGCGCGCGCAGAACGAGATGGGCTTGTCTCTGTCGATGCCCGACGGCATGTTTCTCGTCGAGGCTGCAGAACACCAACTCTGTTGACCCACGTGACGACCGTGGCCATCCCATTCGTCGGCTCCACTCTCTTCGCCCAAACCCTCCTCGCCTGTTCTTGCGAGGGGTTTATTTGATCTCAATTCCGACGACCATTGCGAAGCGCCAGTATGGACAAAATCACGTGTCGAAACGTGCCGTGACAGGCATAGGAGGTGCCTTTCTAACGTTTCACGTCATACTGGTGATGTACACAGGTGTGACATAGATGGCTAAAGGTGGTCACAGAGGGTCATGCAAGCCAACGTGGCAGAGATGGGAGGAGGAGTGTGGTGGTGACTACATCGCTGGACGTCGCTGACTACATCCTGCGCACCTGCCCGAAGATCGACGCTTCGATGGTCACTCGGCGGCTCCAGAAGCTGACTTACTATGCACAGGCTTGGAGTCTTGCCTGGACGGGCAAGGGCATGTTCGACGAACCCATAGAAGCCTGGAAGGACGGACCCGTCGTTCGGCGGCTCTACTCGGCGCATTACCGACTCTGGTCCGTAACCGCGATTCCGGGCGGTCACGCGGAACAACTCACGAGAGATCAAGCGGCGATCGTTGACAGTGTCATTGCGTTCTATGGCGCGCTGCCATACAACGACTTGATTGAGTTGACGCACGAAGAGCTGCCCTGGCAGCAAGCGCGGGGCGGAGCACCCCCAGGCGCGCATAGCACCGCTGAGATTAGTACCAGTTCAATGAAGTGCTACTACGCCACTCGCAACTTAGCGGGGCTGAATACACCGCACCGGCCAGTTCTCGGGGTTGAGGACGCCGACTTGAGTGTCTTGGAGCAGACCAACAACCTCCAAATGGAACTTTGGCAAGACACGTTGGATTGGCTGGCAGTTAGGTGATCATTCGCCTCACATGCGAGGCGGTTATCGCTATCAACGAGAGCGTCACGGGGCCAGATCACGGTCTGGATAGTCGTGATCTCCTTGAGTCTGCCGTGGGAGAACCGTTCCAGACGTGGGGTGGAGATGATTTTCACCCCACGCTGGTCGAGAAGGCGGCAGTGCTCCTTCGAGGCATTGCCAGCAACCACCCGTTCCGCGATGGCAACAAGCGAACCTCGTGGCTATCTTGTGTGAACTTCCTCGCGTTGAACGAATCGCCGCTTGACCGAGCGAAAATAGACCCGATACTGGCGGGGCACATGGTGCTCAACGTGGTCAAGGGCGAGATCTCGTATCAAGATGTAGCGGTCTGGCTCGCCGAGCACCTGCAATAAACACATCAGCGTCAGATTGCTGCTGAACAGCGTTTCCATGCTCATCTCGAGCCTCCGTGCGACCGTCGTGCGATTCCAACCTGGGCCGGTGCAGACGCTGGCAAACTCCGTTGTCGGCGAAGCCGGGTTCCGCCCGCCATTACGCCCACAGGGGGAGGTCGCCATTCGCAAATCTCCCCCCTCGACCGCCATCACGTTTTATCCTGACGAACGGTACGCCGACGAGGTACCTGCGCAGGAGGTCGCCGACGAAGCCCCTTGAGTCAGAAGGGTCCCCTTTCGAATGAGCGCGATCCTCTTGGGGGGCGCGTTTTGGGTGGTCGTGGGCCTCGGAGTCGTCGGAGCGTTCGCCTGGGAGAGGGCAAGAACTGACAACCGCGGTATTGACCAGGCGTTTTTCAACCTGACGTTGTGGACCGGTGGACTGTTTCTGCCGCTGTTGGGTGCCATCGTTGTCGGCATCGCGTGCGTCGGTGTCGCCAACCGGTGGCTGAGACGTCGTTCCGAGAAGCAGTGATTGCCAGAGAGTGGGCGGCAGATCGCTCATGCATGAGCTTTTTCGCCCCCGAGTATCGAGGCTGGCCATTCCGTTGGGGCATATCGCACGCGGCCAGATTCGGAGGACGGGCGAACAAGGCGGCGGAATGGCGCTCACGGTCCTGATCCTCGGCTATCTCACCGTGATCGTGTTGGTAGTTCTAATCGCGATGGCAGTCTTTACTTGCCACCTGTGAACGTCGCGTAAGTGGCACCTCGATTCCCTGTGCTCGTTCCTCATCCTCGGCGAGGTATCGGTACACCGTGGCCCTAGACACCGACAGAAACTTTGCAATGTCCTTCACCGTGTGTCCGTCGGTCTTCATGCGTCGGGCCGTACCGACGTGTTCTGCGTCGGTAACCTTCCGGGGCCGTCCGAACCGGGTGCCGTTGGCCCGCGATGCCGCTCGCTTCAGCGTCGTTCGCTCCCTGATCAGTTCGCGCTCATACTCCGCGAGCGACCCCAGAACGCCGATCATCATGCGCCCCGCTGGAGTGGAGGAGTCGATGCCGTCGGTGACCGATACTATGGTTACGCCCCGCTCGGTCAGCTCCCTGACGATGAACAGGATGTGCATCATGTTGCGGCCCAAGCGATCTAACTTCCATATCACCACGGTGTCGCCCTCGCGGATGTAATCCAGCAGGGCAGCGAGACCGGGGCGATCATCGCGTGCACCGGACATCACGTCCGAGAAGACCTTGGTGACCCCTGCGGCGGCGAGAGCCTCGTTCTGCTGATGGAGGGTCTGCGCCACGGTCGAGACCCGGGTGTAGCCGATCCGCGTGCCCGTCGGCTTGGGGGACCCGTTCTCGCCGTGGCTCATAAACAGTCGCAACGCGACTATCGAGACATCTATTTCTGAGACCAACATTCGAGACACCGCGACCTGGTGCTCGTGGGCCTGGACGGCGGCAGAGCACCCTGTCTCAGATGTGATCGTTTTCAAGACAGCGATGCGTCTGTGCGGGCCTGTCTTCAGATTCGGTGAATACTCTTGCGTCGCCTGCTGTGACGTCGATTCAGGTAGAAGCCGGGTTGGTGCGCCTGGCTCACGACGAGAACACGCGCGGCGGCCCTGTGGGGTTGATGTGGCGCAGGCCGTAGAGCATTTCCAGCCTAACCACAGTGCTTCCCAGAATTAGCGGGCCAACGAACTCAGACAGCACGTCGCACCTTCCGCTGCCGTCCGGGCGCGTCTGCCCGAATCTCCGAATCGCGGCTAGCCCGGCAAGGTCTGCGGCCTCACGGTACGCCAACATGGTCCACAGCTCGGGGTCATCGGGATCAACCACCGGCTTTGAGGATTGCAGCTCCACCACGGTCGCATCGGGGCTGATGACATTCTCGGCCTCCGGATTTACTGGTTGTTCCGAATTGTCATCTGAAACGACCAGCGCGATCTGGGAAAGGACGCTCGTCGCCGCCTTCTCGACTGCATGCCTCGACAGGCTGCCCCTCCGGCCCCGCACGTCAAAATGCGCTTCGATCAGATTCATCATGTATTCCCACAGCCGACCCAATGATTCGGTCAGCTCCGCTCTGCTGCTGGCATCGTGCGGGAGTAGGTAGTTTTGGCCGCGCTTGGCGTGCATCAGGGCGGACCGTTCGGCGCTGTACATCCAGCGGTTGATCCACTTCTTGTGGTTCATCACATCCGGCGGCGTCAGTCGGTCGAGTGGCACCAGCTGATGTGCTTGATCCAGGGCGTCCATGAACCAGTCATTCTCGGACTCCCACTTTGTAGCGGAGTTGTGCGGCCTTGTAGGCCACCACCAGCTGCATCGCCGCTGCGGTATCGGCACTTGTCGTCTTGGCCGGATGTCACTTAGCAGGCACTCGAAGCCCAGGAACAGGTTGCGATATGCGTCGTAGAGGTCATCTGAGGTTCGGCATATACGGACGAACCTGAACACGTCATCAGCCAGCGGTGTCGGCGGCGGCGGTGAAGGCCGAATACTGCCGTCCGCGTCCCTCACCACACCTGTTGCACTGACAGTCATTCCGTACGACTGGACTGCTCGGCACCGCATCACCACACCGCCCACAGAGGCGTCGGGCCACCAGACAAGGCTGTCATCGGGCGCGTCGCTGATCACGCAGTGCGCCTGCCCTCGAACGGACATGTAGTCCAGCGCTCGGTTCGCGGCGTTCAACGCCTCGGCGAACGTCTCATCGCGACTGGCCGCCGTCGTTGGCCCACAGGTAACGGCGACTTTCGCGCCTCTAACAACGCTCGTGACCCAACCGTCTAGCGCCACCGATTCTGATGCCCCAGCAGGCTTGCGCAACAGAAACACTGCACCGTTTCGCCAGGTGTCGCCGGGGTTCTGAAGTGGCACGCCTGCATATTCGCCAACCGTCATCTTGGCCAGTATGCGCGGTCTGAGATTTCCGCCCCCACGGCTTGCCAAGTTGGCAGCGGTGAAGGTTGAGCGAGCAGGCTTAGCCCTGGCCAGGGGCAGGCTGCCAGGGCTGGTGCTTGCGGGTGTTGTAACCGTGGCGCGGCTAATGCCGTATTCACCGGCCAGTACGGAGGCCGACTCGCCCTCAGCCGGTCGGGGGCGGACAGCGCCTCGCCCTGCTCCTCGTCCAGTAGATAACGCCCCGACCCTCAGCCGTCTCGGAGAGCGGCGCGTCTTCGGAATCAGCACAAGTACGTATCGGCATAGTTCATGAACTTGATTGGTACAACGTAGGTGTCCGGCTCGGCGGCGATCCCGTCGATCCCGTAGAACACCTGGGTAGCCAGGGGACGGTTACCCGGATATTGCTCCATCACTTCGCAGGCTTCATAGCCTGATGCCAGCAGGTTTTCAGGGCTGGGGTAGACCGACTCGCCGCGTGAGTTGACTCCGCCGCCAGGCGTCCAACCGATGGGTATGTCTTGATAGACCAGCGTCGTGAAGCTTGCCTCCCGTGCCGCACTCGCTCGCCGGGGCGGCTTTGGGGCCGCCGTGACCGTCGGCGATGGAGCCGCTACCGAACTTTCCACAGTGGGAGGATCTGGGGCAGCAGAAGGCGGCGCAGGGCGCGGTGGGGCCACCGTGGCGGACCCGGTGGGACTGGACGTGTCCGATTCGTTGCTCGATGAAGTGGCATTGGTATCAGACTGGGAGTGCTGCCATGGCCGCCACAGCCCCCCAACAACAATGAGCAGTAGCACTCCCACTGCAACCGAGATACCGATCAGCCACCGCGTGACGAAGGCATCAGAGTGGCTCCGGGCAGTAGCACCAACAGGTCTTCGGCGGGTGGGCATGACGTCGCGCCTGGGTGCTGTTGGGGCTGGTGTCGTAGGTGCGGCAGCGACTCTCAGCGCCTGCGGAGTCGCAGCCCCGATGAGTGCATTGGCGAAGTCGGTGCAGCATGTGAAGCGGTCTTTCGGCTCCTTGGCCAACGCGGCATTTAGGACATGGTCTAGTGGGGCGAGGTCGGATCGTGTGTCAGCAAGGGTGGGCGCTGGAGTGTTGAGGTGTCGGCTGATCACCACTGCAGGATTGGAGTGTGGGAACAGCTGCTGGCCGGTCAGCAGATGGTAAGCAGTCGCAGCAAGGGCGTATTGGTCAACGCGCCCGTCCATCTCCTCGCCCATGAGTTGTTCGGGTGCGGCGTAGGCGACGGTGCCCAATGTCATGTTGGTTGTTGTGATGCCGCTGACTTCATCGAGAGGTCGGGCGATGCCGAAGTCGGCTAGGAAGACACCGGGATCATCGGTGTCAAGGTCGGCGACGATGATGTTCGCGGGCTTAATATCCCGGTGCAATAAACCCTTCCGGTGGGCGTAGTCCAGCGCACTGGCGACTGCGGTGACGATCGGCAGGACGACATCGACCGGCATACCTGCCGGGTACTTCTGCTCCAGCAGGTGGGCGACGTCGGTGCCTTCGATGTAGTCCATGGCGATCCACAACTGGCCGTCATGTTCGCCTCGGTCATGTATCCCGACGATATGGGGATGTCGAAGTCCTGCGGCTAGGTCGGCCTCGCGGATAAACCGCTCGCGGAAGGAAGGATCACTCGATATGTCCGGGCGGAGGACCTTGAGGGCCTCTTGGCGGGGTAGGCGGGGGTGCTGGACGAGGTAAACCTCGCCCATACCTCCGGAACCGAGCAGTCGCAGGACCCTGTAGTTGGCGAAGGTCTCCCCGGTCCTCAGCGGCATGGGCGCGATGTTAGCTGCCGTGGGCGAGCTGCTGACCACTTCCGACTGGGGCGCAAGCTTCGCACCAAGGTTATGACTCTCGATCCCTGTGCCTCGACGTCTTTCGCACCGTCGACACCCAGTGACTCCCCTTCTCCTTGAACACTCTGCTCGGCCCGTTGATGCCGAAGCGGCGAGTTCGGCACAGGTCCGCTCGATCGTGGTGTCGCGGGGCGGAAGCTGGCATGACCCGCGAAGCGAGGCAGATTGGGATCAGCGTGGGCCGATCAGCGGCGGGGTCACCTCTCTCTAGATCTATCAGCTATAGCCGAAATGGCTATCCAGCCCGTCACTCAAGGTCGAGCCACTTGGGGACGCGTGAACGCCTGAGTGACTGTAACTTGTCCTTTGCCAACCACATTGGTGTCTCGTCGGGCGTAATCGCATAAAGGCCACGGGCGACCGCTCGGACATAGTCGCACTCGGCGGGCCAATTGAGGGCCTTGGCGATCACATCTAGATCTTCACGTTCGAGCGCAGCCTTGACGTGTTTCGGTACTGGGAGTAGCCCAGACTTGTTGGTGTTACAAGGCCGAC
>NZ_LZIK01000043.1:0-737 GCF_001667105.1 Mycobacterium sp. 852002-51152_SCH6134967
GAGTTCTTGGAGCAGTGTTGGTTCATTGCTCGGGTGTCGTTGGCGCCGACGTTGTTGGTGGCGATTCCGTTCACGGTGTTGGTGTCGTTCACGTTGAACATCTTGTTGCGGGAGTTGGGTGCGGCTGATCTGTCGGGTGCGGGTGCGGCGTTTGGTGCGGTGACTCAGGTGGGTCCGATCGTGACGGTGTTGATCGTGGCCGGTGCCGGTGCGACGGCGATGTGTGCTGATCTGGGGTCGCGCACGATCCGCGAGGAGATCGATGCGATGGAGGTGCTGGGCATCAACCCGGTCCAGCGTTTGGTGACCCCGCGCATGTTGGCCTCGGGACTGGTCGCACTGCTGCTCAACAGTTTGGTGGTGATCATCGGGATCCTGGGTGGTTACACGTTTTCGGTGTTCATCCAGGATGTGAACCCGGGTGCGTTCGCGGCCGGGATCACGCTGTTGACCGGGGTGCCTGAGGTGATCATTTCGTGTGTGAAGGCGGCGTTGTTTGGTCTGATCGCCGGGTTGGTGGCGTGTTTTCGCGGGTTGACGATCACCGGTGGTGGCGCCAAGGCGGTCGGTAACGCGGTCAACGAGACGGTGGTGTATGCGTTCATGGCGTTGTTCGTGATCAACGTGGTCGTGACCGCGATCGGTATTCGGATGACGACGGGCTGATCGGGAGCTATCGATGGGAACCGTACAAGTTCTGCGCAGCACCTATCCGCGCCTGACTCGGGGGGCGCGCG